>JACQDU010000759.1 GCA_016200955.1 bacterium | reverse complement strand
GGAAAGCACATGAACCGCATCGCTCTCGCGACGGTCGCCGCGCTCTGCGCGGTCGCGACCGCCGAAGCCGGATCGCCGGCCGTCGTGCACATCCAGACGGATAAGCCGATCTACAGGCTCGGAGACACGGTCTGGTATCGCGTCCACGTCTCTCCCGCCGGGCAGGACGTGACGGTGAGCCTCAAGCGCGAGGGGAGCGTCCTCGCGACGAAGAACGGACCGGCGAAGGCGGATCAGCCCATCGACGGCAGCTTCCTCATCCCGGAGGACTGGCCGGGCGGAGACTACAACCTCGTCGCCGAGAGCGGCGGTCGCGTGCAGCACGAGGTCCGCTTCCAGGTCTACGACGTCGCCGCGAGGGCCTTCGACCTCGCGCTGGCCGTCGTGGGAGACACGCACGAGCCGGGCGAGCAGGTCGCGGCGGCCGTCTCCGCCCCCGGCCGGATCGGCCGCCCGATCGAGGGAGCGCGCGTCCGTTACCGCGCGACCTTCGGCGCCGTGGAGACCGACGGCTGGGCCGGACCCACGGACAACGAGGGCCAGGCCGTCATCCGCTTCTCGATCCCGAAGGGCGCCCAGACGAGCGGCTTCCTCTCGGCGGGGATCGAGTGGGAGAAGAAGGTCGGAGCCGTCGCGCAGCCGGTGCTCGTCTCGGCGAGCGTCGCTCGCGTGGACGCCTTCCCGGAAGGCGGGACGATCGTCGCGGGAGGAGCGCATCGCCTCGGTCTCCTCGTGCGAGACCTGAACGGCGACCCCGTGATCGCCGAAGGGCGAGTCGTGGACGACAAGGGAGCCTGCGTCGGCGCCTGGAAGACCGACCACCGCGGGCTCTCTCTCGTGGACGTCGTCTACGAGAAGGGACGGAGCTACGAGGCCCGGATCGACCGCCCGGCGGGCGTCGAGACGCGCTTCCCTCTCCCCGGTCCTTCGGGGCACGCTCATGCGATCCGGATCCTGAACCGGGAGAAACAGCTCGCGGTCGAGCTCCGAGGAGCGAAGACCCAGGAGAGGGCCGAGATCCTCCTCGTGTCCGGTGAGAAGATCATCGCCCGGAAGCCGATCGGGATCTCGCGCGACGGGGAGGCCGTGTCGGTCTTCTTCCCCGAGCCCGCGGCGTTCACGGCGGCTCACGTGATCGTGATGATCGGGGACAGGGCGACGCTCAAGTGCCCCGTGATCCTCGGGACCACATGGCCCCTCGCGGTCCAGATCGTGCCGCGCGACGGCGGCCGCGAGTTCCCGGGAGAGACGGTGACGTTCGACGTGCAGACGACGATCGCGGGGAAGCCGGTCTCGACCGACCTCGCGCTCTCGGTCTTCAACACGGGCCTCCTCGAGAACGGCCGCTGGGCCGTGCCGGACCTGGGAGCCCGCGCTCTCCTCCGCTCGTGCGTCGAGGGGACGATCTCGGATGCGGCCGACCTGTTCGACGCGAGCGAGGGCGCCCTCGAGCGCCGCACGGCTTACCTCCTCGTCCACGGCTCGTTCGTCTTCCCGAAAGAGGGCGTGCGAGTCGACGACGCGGGCGAGAACGGCTTGCCGGGAGACGAGGTCGGCCGGGTCGTCGCGCCTCCCGTTCCTCCTCGCGCTCCCGTTCAGGAGGAGAAGGCGCGCGAGGGAGAGACCGTCGCTCGCGCCGCGGCCAGGACGCTCCTCGACCGGGCGATCCAGAGAGCTCCGTTCACGCGCAGGGACGCTCCTCGCGTCGATCCGGGCGAGCAGAAGTTCGCTCACGCCTCCGAGGACGAGCAGCGGGAGCAGCCGGGTCACGGGAAGCTCGCGACGCTGCCTCCCCAGGACGTGCAGCTCCCGGCCTCGCGTCTCGACTGCCGCGACACGCTCTACTGGAAGTCGCGCATCACGACCGACCGGACGGGGCACGCCGTCCTGAAGTTCAAGGTCGGCTCCGAGGTCTCGCCTTACTCGATCGTCTGCCAGGGCTGGGTCGAGGGGCAGCCCGTCTCGCACGTTGCGGCCCTCCGGCCGAAACCGAACTTCGCGACGAAGTTCGCCTTCCCGTCGCACGTGACCGTGGGAGACCGCTTCGAGGTCCTCGTCGAGACGGAGATCCTCGACGGAGCGAAGGACCCGCTCGACATCTCGGTCGACTGCCCGCCGTGCTTGAAGCCGCTCGAGCGCACGGTGGTCCAGCACGACCCGTGGGTGAGCAACCGCGTCACGCGCTTCCTCTTCCTGGTCGTGGGGACGGCCGAGAAGGCTCGCTTCCAGGTCGTCATCCAGCGCATCGGCCTCTGGAGCTCGGACGCGTGCCGCGAGGTCACGACGCGGACGTTCTCCGCGGGCTACCCGGAGCTCGAGCTGACGTTCGGGAAGACCGGCTTCCAGTCCGGGAGCCAGGCCATGCAGATCAAGATCCCGGAGAACGCCGTCTCGGGCTCGGTGTGCGCGCGCTCGCGCGTGGTCCCGCCGTCTCCCACGGCCGAGGCGGAGGAGAGCCTCGAGAGTCTCCTCCACGAGCCGCACGGATGCTTCGAGCAGACCACGGCCACGAACTACCCGAACCTCGTGATCCTCGAGCGCCTCGTGAACGAAGGGAGCGATGGAGCCACGCTCGCTCGCGCCTCCGCGTTCGCGCAGAACGGCTTCGACCTCATGGTCTCCTTCCAGGTCCCTTCGGGCGGCTTCCGGCTCTGGGCGGACCGCGGCGACGCGGAGACGCGCTACACCGCCATGGCGATCATGCAGATCGGGGCCTTCGCGAAGCTCTTCAAGGGAAAGGGCTCCTTCGAGGTCGCGAAGGCGCTCCGCTGGCTCGAGCGGCACGAGAAGTCGGAGAGCCTCGCGAACCTCTACGCGGCCTTCGCGGTCAACGACGCCGGGCTCCCGTGGGAGGGACGGGCGAGGGCGCTCCACGTGAAGCCGAAGACGAGCTACGAGCGGGCTCTCCTCGCGAGCCTGATCGCTTCCTGGAAGGGCGAGTGGCCCGAGAAGAAGCCGCGCGAGAAGGTGCTGACGGAGATCCTCCTCGAGCTCGAGAAGGCCGCGGAGCCGAGCGGGCGCATCCCGAGCGAGGGCGCCGGGATCATGGGCTCCATGGGCGACACGCTCGCGATCGAGACGACGGCGCTCGCGGCCCTCGCCTTCCGCGAGGGCGGCATGATCGCCCGCGCGGATCGTTGCCTCGCGGCGCTCTCGGCGCTCAAGCACGGCGGGCACTGGTGGGGCACGCAGGCCGCCGCTCTCTCGATCCGCGCGTTCGCGGGGGCCGTGAAGGCGGGGGGCAACCCCCTCCCCGAGCCGGTCGTCGTCACGTTCACCGCGGGAGGGCAGGCTCCCGTGACGGCGAGCGTGGGCGGAGAGAGGCAGCGGCCTCTCGTCCTCTCGCGCCCGCTCTCCGCTGCGCCGGGATCGACCGTGAGCCTCGCTCTCGACATGAAGACGCAGACGCCGGTCGAGTACGGGCTCTCGTGCACTTACCGGGTCGCGTCTCCCGAGAGCGCGCGCCACGCGCCCTACAAGATATCGACGAGCATGGGCAACGGGACGGCGACGCTCGGGCAGACCGAGAACCTGACGGTGACGATCGACTCGATCGCTCCCGGCGCGTCCGGCCAGGTGTGTGCCGTGATCGGGATCCCGGCCGGCTGCACGTTCGACGCGGACGCCTGCTGCCACCTCGCGGGAGCGAGCCACGTCGAGAAGCGCGAGGGAGCTCTCGTGCTTTACTGGGAGATGGCGCCGGCCTCGACCAAGATCCAGGTCCCTCTCACGCCGACGAACGCCGGGACCTTCCACGCGCCGCCGTCCGTGATCTACCCGTACTACGAGTGCGGCAAGGAAGCCTTCGCGAGCGGCTTCGAGCTCGAGGTGAGGCATCCGGGAGCTCCGGACCGGCCCAAGGGAATGACGGTGCCGCTCAGGCCTCGCTGAGAGCTTCGCGAGACCGTCGCTCCGGCGCTCAGCGAAGGCGCCGGAGCACGTTCCCGTTGTAACGGTCCTCGCCGGACTCCGCCTTCTCGTCCCCCGGCAAGAG
>JACQDU010000135.1 GCA_016200955.1 bacterium | reverse complement strand
CTGCTTCCCGGGCTTGAACCCGACGGTGCGCGAGGCCTTGATCTTGATCTGCTCGCCCGTCTGGGGGTTCCGGCCGACGCGGGCCTTCCGGTCCTTCACCCGCCAGGCGCCGAAGCCGACGATCGAGACCGTCCGGTCCTTCTTGAGGCCGCTCTCGATTCCCTTGACGAAGGCGTTCACGGCGCGCTCGGCGGCGGCGTTCGTGGTCCCGAGCTCCTTGGCGACGGCCTCGACGAGCGACTTCTTGTTCATCGACATTCGGTCATCTCCCTCACCCGCCGGAGCGCCGGCGGCTGAAACGCGGCGTCCCTGCCCCCGACTTCGGCGACGAGTCGCCTCCGCCCGCATGGACGTGCGCGCGAGGAGCCGTGAGGCTCCCTCGCCCTTGCTCCCCGTCTCGACCGCCGGGACGACCAGTTCGCCCGAGTGATCGAAACGCTGGAGCCCAAGAAAAACGCGGGCTGGCGACCCGCGTGCGCTCGTCTTTATCGCGGCGGCGTACTTCCGCGCAAGCGAAAAGTCGAAATCGCCGGCCGAATCCGTGGCTCTCCTCGCATTCACGGCGCTGCAACGAGCACGAGCGCGAGGACTAAGGCGGCGAGAGAGCTACTCGGCGCCCGGCGGCGGCGCGAAGTGGATGTTGCGCGTGTACTTCGGGACCAAGACGACGACGTCTCCCTTGACCACGGCCTGGCACGCGAGCCGCGAGGTCGGCGTGAGGCCCTCGGCGCGGTCGAGGTAGTCTTCCTCGTCCTCCGTCGAGGGAGAGAGGTTCTCCGAGCCCTCCTTCACGATCACGTGGCACGTCGAGCACGCGCAGTTCCCGCCACACTGGTGCTCGATCTCGATCCCGTGGCCCAGGGCAATGTCGAGGATCGAGAACGGCTTCCCGTCGTGGCCGAAGGGAGCCTGGCTCGGATCGACCTCGAGCTCGATGCCCTCCGGTTCGAAGCGGACTTTCATGACGTCTTCTCTGGGCTCGCGCCGACGTCCTCGAGGCGCTTTCCCTTGACCGCGGCCTCGGCCACCCGGTTCAGCAGGATCTCCGCGAGCGGCTCGGCGGTCTTGTTGAGGGCCTCGAGCGCGGCCGAGATCGCCGTGGCATCGTCGGTCGCCGCGGAGGCCCGCAGCTCCCGCATCTTCGCCTCGATCGCCCTCCGAGCGTCCTGCGAGAGAGAAGACCCGGCCTCTCGCAACGACTTCTCGGTCGCGCGGAGGACGGTCTCGCTCTCGTTCCGGAGGTCGATCAGGCGGTGCGCCTTCACGTCCTCGAGCGCGTGGTCGAGGGAGTCGAGGTAGATCCGATCGACCTCGTCCTGCGTGAGGCCGTGGACGGGGACGACCTCGATCGACGCCTCCGAGCCCGACCGCTCCTCGATCGCGTGCACTCTCAGGATCCCGTCGGCGTCGATCAGGAAGGTCACGTGGATCCGCGGCACCGACGCCGGCATGGGAGGGATCCTGAGCTTGAAGAAAGCGAGCGACCGGCAGTCCTTCGCGAGCTCGCGCTCTCCCTGGAGCACGTGGATCTCGACGAGAGTCTGGTCGTCCTTGAAGGTCGAGAAGTCCTCGGTCGCCTGCGTCGGGATCGTCGAGTTCCGCATGATGAGCTTGGTGACGCCGCCTCCCATGGTCTCCATGCCGAGCGAGAGAGGCGTCACGTCGAGCAAGAGGACCTCGCGTCCGCTCCCGGCGAGGACGTCGGCCTGCACGGCCGCTCCGAGCGCGACGACCTCGTCGGGATCGACGTCCGTGTGAGGCTTCCTCTTGAAGAGCTCCTCGACCTTCGCGCGCACGAGAGGCGTCCTCGTGACTCCTCCCACGAGCACGACGGCGTCGAGGTCCTGGACTTTCACGTGAGCGTCCTCGAGCGCGCGCCGGCATCGAGAGAGCGAGCGCTCGACGAACGGGAGAGCCGCCCTCTCGTACTCGGCGCGCGCGAGCGGGAGGTCGAGCGAGATCCCGCGCTTCTCGTCTCGCAGGACGAGCGTCGCTCTCTCGGACGAGCTGAGCTCGATCTTCGCCTTCTCCGCCGCGTCCCGGAGGAGCGCGAGGAGGCGTGGGTCTTCTCTCACCTTGAGCGACTTCTCGCGCTCCTCGAGCTTCGAGAGAGCGAGCTCGACGAGCGTGCGGTCGAGGTCGTCTCCTCCGAGGTGCGTGTCGCCGTTCGTCGAGAGGACGCGGAAGGTCCCGGCCTGGATCCTGAGGATCGAGATGTCGAACGTCCCTCCACCGAAGTCGTAGACGGCGATCGTTCCGTCTTTCCCGCCGAGGCCGTAAGCGAGAGAAGCCGCGGTCGGTTCGTTGATGATGCGAAGCACGTCGAGGCCCGCGATCTTCCCCGCGTCGCGCGTCGCCTGGCGCTGGGCGTCGTCGAAGTAAGCCGGGACCGTGATCACGGCTCGCTTGACCTCGCGCCCGAGGCCGGCCTCCGCGCGCGTCTTGAGCTCGCGCAGGATCAGGGCGGAGACTTCCTGGGGCGTCACGGCTCTCTCGCCGACCAGGACGCGCACGAGCTTCTTGTCGGCGAGCGAGAGCTCGTAGGGGAGGAGCGCGCGGTCCTCGGCCGTCACGTCCTCGAGGCCCTTTCCCATGAGGCGCTTGATCGAGTGCACGGTGCGGCGAGGCGCCTCGGGCGCGCGGCGGCGCGCCTCGGCTCCCACGAGCACGCTCGCGTCGTCTCGCCAGGAGACGATCGAGGGCACGAAGATCCTCTCGCCCGCGCCGTCTCGGAGGACGACGGGCTTCCCGTCGCGGACGAGGGCGACGAGAGAGTTCGTCGTCCCGAGGTCGATCCCGACGACGAGGTCGTCTTTCTGCGAGCTGCCCATGTCAGGGACCTTCGGCCGCGAGAGCGGAGCGGATCTCGCCTTCGAGGTTCGAGACGTACTTGAGCGCGTTGAGCTCGACCCTGAGCTCCGCGAGCGCCTCCTTCTCGGGCGAGCGCGCGAAAAGCGAGCGCACCCGCTCGAGCCTCTCGTCGCGGCTCGACTCGAGCTCGCGGAGGCGCGTTTCGAGCCTCGGCCGGTCCTTCGCTCCCTTCGCTTCCTCGACTTCTTCTCTCAGCTCGAGCTGTTCCTGGAGGAAGCCCGGCGGAGTCCGCTTGTCTTGGTCGGCCGTCTTTCCCCCGAGGAGCCGGAGGAGATACTCGGCCCGTTTCTCCGGGCTCCCGAGCGTCGCGTGAGCGGCGTTCATCGCCGCCGAGAGGGCGAGAGCGCGCGCTCTCCGCGCCGCGAGAGAACCGGTTTGGCCCTCTCCCGGCATCGGGACCTGCCGGTCCGGGTGGAGGAGGCGCGAGAGCTCGAGGTAGCTCCGGTCGAGCTCGGAAGCGTCCACGTCGAAGCGCCGCTCGAGCCCGAAGAACGCGAAGTGATCCATGTCGGCGGGCTCGCGGAAGAGCGCCCCGCACGAGCCGCACGCGAACGGCCGCGCGAGCGCCGCTCCGCACGAGGAGCACGCGGTCGCCTTCGCGCGGCGTCCCGAAGCTCGCCTCTCGCGGCTCGATTCTCTCTTGGTGCCTGGACGGTCGGTCATATCAGATCGAGAACGACGTGCCGCACCCGCACCCGCCCTTGGCCGCGGGGTTCTTGAACACGAACCCCTGCACCATGAGCGTCCGCTGGAAGTCGACCTCGGTGCCGTTCAGGAACAGGTAGGACTTCTTGTCGCAGATCACGCGGGCGCCGTTCGTCTCGCTCACGATGTCGAACTTGGTCGCTTCCTTCGCGAGGTCGACCACGTACTCGAAGCCGGCGCAGCCGCCTCCCTTGATCCCGAGGCGGAGGCCGCCCGTCTCGGGAAGGTTCCTCTCCTTCACGAGCTCCTTGATCTTCTCGGCGGCCTTTTCCGTTATCGCGATCGGCACGGCTTCTCTCCTGGAATCCCTACGAGGTCAGCTCTTGGCCGTCTCCGCCGTCTGGCTGGCGGCCTGCTTCTTCTTCAGGTCGTTCACCGCGGCCTTGATCGCGTCCTCCGCGAGCACGGAGCAGTGGATCTTGACCGGAGGCAGCGAGAGCTCCTCGACGATCTGCGTGTTCTTGATCTCGAGGGCCTGGTCGAGCGTCTTGCCCTTCACCCACTCCGTCGCGAGAGAGGACGACGCGATCGCCGAACCGCAGCCGAAGGTCTTGAACTTCGCGTCCTCGATGACGCCGTCCTTGACCTTGAGCTGGAGCTTCATGACGTCGCCGCACTCGGGCGCGCCGACGATGCCCGTGCCCACGTCCGGGTCGGTCTTGTCGAACGAGCCGACGTTCCGGGGCTTGTTGAAGTGATCGACGACCTTGTCCGAGTAAGCCATCTGGTTCTCCGTTCTCCGTGACTGTCTTCTGGGACGGACATGCGTCCCGTGTCTGTTAGTGACCGCTCCACTGCACCGACTTCAGGTCGATGCCCTCCTTGGCCATCTCGTAGAGCGGGCTCATCTCTCTCAGGCGCTGGACCGCCTTCACGGTCGTGTCGATCGTGAAGTCGATCTCCGCCTCCGTGTTGAAGCGGCCGATCCCGTAACGGATCGACGTGTGGGCGAGGTCCTCGCCGATCCCGAGGGCCTTGAGCACGTAGCTCGGCTCGAGGCTGGCGGACGTGCACGCCGAGCCCGAGGAGACGGCGATGTCCTTGATCGCCATCATGAGGGCCTCTCCCTCGACGTAAGCGAAGCTCACGTTCAGGTTCCCGGGGAGGCGGTTCTCGTAATCGCCGTTCAGGTAGATGTGGTCCAGCTTCGCGCGGAGCCCGTTCCAGAGCCTGTCCCTGAGAGCGCGCAGACGCCTCGACTCCTCGGGGAGCTCCCGGACGGCGAGCTCGACCGCCGCTCCCAGGCCGACGATGAGGGGAGTCGGGAGAGTGCCCGAGCGCATGCCTCTCTCGTGGCCGCCTCCGTGGATCAAAGGAGACAGGCGGACGCGGGGAGACTTCCTCCTCACGTAGAGGGCGCCGACTCCCTTCGGGCCGTAAACCTTGTGGCCCGAGATCGACATGATGTCGATGTTCATGGCCTTCACGTCGATCGCGACCTTGCCCACGGCCTGAGCCGCGTCGGTGAAGAACAGGACGCCTCGCTCGTGGCAGAGCTTCCCGATCGCGGCGATGTCCTGGACGACGCCGATCTCGTTGTTCGCGGCCATGATCGCGACGAGCACCGTGTCGGGGCGCATGGCCGCCTCGAGCTTCTTGAGATCGACGAGGCCGTTCTTCTCGACATCGAGGAACGTGACTTCGGCGAGAACGCCTTTGGCGAGCGCGCCCTTCGCCGTCTGGCCGGCCTTGTCGCCTTGCTCTCCCTCGGCTCCCGCCGAGGTGAGGTGCTTGCACGTGTCGAGGACGGCCTTGTGCTCGGTCTTGAGAGTGATGATGTGGCGGCCCTTCGTGGCGCCATACATGCCGATCGCGCCCTCGATCGCGAGGTTGTCGCTCTCGGTGGCGCCCGAGGTGAAGATGATCTCCTTCGGGTCGGCGTTGATAGCCCTGGCGATCTGCTCGCGCGCGCTCTCCACGGCCTTCTCGGCCTCCCAGCCGAAGGCGTGGTTCCGGCTCGCGGGGTTCCCGAACTTCTTCGTGAAGTAAGGGAGCATGGCGTCGAGGACGCGCGGGTCCATCGGCGTCGTCGCGTGGTTGTCCATGTAGATCGGAAGCTCGAGCTTGAGACTCATGTCAGGCTTGCCCCGTGTTGCCTTTCGTCGAAGGGGATTCGGAAACGGCCGCCTGCACGAGAGGCAGGCGATCCGAGAGACGCACCTTCGACCCCGCGTTCTTCGAGAGATCCGCGATCGACAGGCCGTAGAGAACGTCCCGGATCTTCATGTGAATCTGGAAGATGCTCCGCTTGATCGGACAGACCTCCGAGAGCGAGCAGTTCTGGTGCGCCTCGCCGTCGTTCACGCACTCGGTCAGGCAGAACGGTCCCTCGAGCGCCTCGACGACCCGACCCACGCTCAGGGACTCGGGCGCGAGAGCGAGCTCGTAGCCGCCCCTCATGCCTCGCACCGAGCGCACGAAGCCGAACCTCGCCATGTCCTTCATGACGTTCGCGAGGAGAGGCTTCGAGATGTGGTAGAGCTCGGCGACCTCTCGCACGGAGTGCTGCCGCGAGGGGGCCGCGCCTCCACCACCGCATTCGCCTCCGGCGAACGCCGAGCCACACGCCGCAAGGTGCGTGAGAGCGATCAGGCCGTAATCGACTCGTTTGGTCAGGTTGAGCATGCCGCGGACGTCCTCGCCGGAGAATATAGCATGGATCCGGTGCTGTTCAACAGGAAAGCTCGCGGCTCCGGCAAGCTTACCTCAATCAAGAAAGCCATTTACATAAATAGTATGCGATCGGTGTGCTTTTCCCGGCG
>JACQDU010000134.1 GCA_016200955.1 bacterium | reverse complement strand
TCGCCCCCGCCCCCTGGCTGCGTGGGGCAACTTTCGTCGCTCCCGCCCCCTGGCTGCGTGGGGCAACTTTCGTCGCCCCCGCCCCCTGGCTGCGTGGGGCAACTTTCGTCGCCCCCGCCCCCTGGCTGCGTGGGGCAACTTTCGTCGCCCCCGCCCCTAGCGGATCGTCAGCGTCCAGCATCCGTTCACGAACACGTGCCCGCACCCCGGCCCGTGGACGTGCCGCGGCGGGCAAGCGACCCAGCTCCCGCCGTAATAGTAGTGCGTGCATCCAGCGTGGCACCGGTGCCCGCTCTCGACGACGACCACGGTCGTCGCCGGCCGCGCGACGCACCACCGCCCGCCGTACCAGTAATGCCCGCAGCCCTCGTGGTGGACGTGTCCCTCGCAGACGCTCCACTCGTCGTCGCACCAGACGTGCCCGCAGCCGGCCGAATGCACGTGGACGATGGGCTGCTCGACCTCGATGTGAGTGCACCAGCGTCCGCCGACCCAGTGGTGGCCGCAGCCGGGATAGTGCCGGTGGTATCTCCCCACGAAGACCCAGGTCGTCCCGGTCCAGACGTGCCCGCAGTACTCGTCGTGGCAATGGACCGGCTCCGAGTAGGAGTACGAGTAGCCGTCGTGCACCTGGATCCTGCATCCCGTGACCGGGAGCGTGATCGCGAGGGCGGCCACCAAGATCGATCGACGCAAGAGTCTCCTCCGTGGACGTTTCGCTTTCGATCTTACGCGCCATGTCGAGCCCGGGCCCGAGTTTTTCTCACCCAAGTCGTCTTCCCGGAAGAACAAAGAGCGTGGAAGCCGTGGAAATCTCGGCCCGGCTCGACTATAGCTCTCCCGGAGGCCAAGTGAGCGCCGAGTTCCTCGTGCTCGGTGGAGCGCGCGCCTCCGACAGCTTCGCCCTCTCGGAGCACGCGACGATCGGGAGCGACCCGACCTGCGATGTCCGCCTCGACGGGGCCGGAGTCGCCGCCTTCCACGCCGTCGTGGTCAAGCGAGCGGAAGGCGGCTACCGCCTCTCCGTCATGGACGGAGCGGCCGAGGTCGTCGTGAACGGCGTCTCGCGCCGCGAGGCGCGGCTCTACCACGGCCAGCGCATCGTCGTGGGAGGAGTCGAGCTCCAGTTCCTCTGCGTGGCCGACAAGGATCCCAAGGACACGCACGCCGACTTCGCCGCGTCTCCCTTGCCCTTCCACGAGCACGCGACTCCCATCGAGCGCACGTGGAAGAGCTCGACGTTCGTGAAGGAAGCTCTCTCGACCGAGACCTTCGAGCGCCTCGACGCCTCGGAGCGAGCCCTCCGCGGGCTCTACCTCGTGGGACACGCCGCGACGGTCGAGCGGAGCCTCGCCCGCTTCCTCGAGCGCGCGTCCGACGCCGTGCACGCGGCCCTCGAGCCGGACCGGCTCGTCCTCGCCCTCTACGAGCCGGAGGCCGACCACTTCGTCTCCGCCGTCGTGCGCCGCGGCGTCTACGACGAGAAGGGAGCGAGGATCCCCGTGAGCCGCATCGTCGTCCGCAAGGGAGCGGTCGACGGGATCTCGACCCTCACGCGCACGCGCCACGAGACCGATCAGACCGACCGCGCGATCATCTGCACGCCGCTGACGACCCGGTCGAAGCCGGTCGGTGCCTTCTACCTCGAGCGCCTCCCGGGAGCGCGGAGCTTCGACGACGACGACCTCGACTTCCTCGCGGCCGCGGGGCGCATCGTCGGCCTCTCGATCGAGCGCTCGCGCCTCGAGGCCGACGCGAAGAGCCAGGCAGCCCTGAGCGACCGCGAGAGGAGCCGCTGGCACGCCGTCGTCAAGAACCTCCGCTCGGGCGTCCTCATCGTGGACGGAGAAGGGCGCGTCGAGATGGCGAACCCGAGCGCCCGGAAGATCCTCGAAGGGCGCCTGAACATCTCCGATGCCTCGGGCCTCACGAACCTGGGAGGAGTCCCGCTCGCCAACCTCGTCGCGCGTGCGACCTCCGACCAGGCGCTCGAGGTCGTCCTCCCGGGGAGCCCCGAGGTCGTGCTCGAGGTGAGGCCGTCTCCCGTGCTCGACCCCGACGGAGGGCGCGCGGGCGCCGCGCTCCTCGTGAGCGACGCCACGGAGGAACGGCTCGAGAAGGCGAGGCTCCTCCAGGCGGAGAAGCTCTCGGCGCTCGGCGAGATGCTCGCGGGGGTCGCGCACGAGCTCAACAACCCCCTCGCGACCGTCCTCGGGTACGCGGAGATGCTCTCGCGCAAGGCGGGGCCCGAGTCGCAGGGCGCGCTCTCCGCGATCCTCGAGGAGGCCGAGCGCTGCCGGCGCATGGTGTCGTCCCTCCTCGCCTTCGCCCGGGCGCGGAAAGCCGAGCGCACGGCGCTCGACGCGGGGGCCGTGGCCGCCTCCGTGCTCGACCTCCTCGCGCACGAGATCAAGCAGGGGCAGATCCAGGTCGAGAGGAGCTTCCCCGCGCTCCCGCTCGTCTCCGCCGATCGCTACGAGCTCCAGCAGGTCTTCTTCAACCTCGTCAAGAACGCCGTCGAGGCGATCAAGCTCTCGGGCGTGGCGGGGAAGATCGCCGTCGCGGCCTCCTCGCGCACGCTCCCGTCGGGCGAGGTGCGCGTGCGCGTCGAGGTCCGCGACTCGGGCCCCGGCTTCCCCGAGGAGGCGCGCGGCACTCTCGTCCCGAGGCCCTTCTTCACGACGAAGGGAGAGTCGGGGACCGGCCTCGGCCTCTCGATCGCTCACGGGATCGTTCGAGACCTCGGAGGAACGATCGAGGCCGGCGCCGCTCCCGAGGGAGGAGCGGCGGTCGCCGTCGAGCTCCCCGCGCAGAGGCCCGACGCGCTCTTCGTTCCGGACGACGCCCAGGCGGTGATCCCCGGGACCTCGCCTCGGGGGCGAAGGGTCCTCGTCGTGGACGACGAGACGCACGTCCGGGAGGTCCTCGCGCAGATCGTCCGCGAGCTCGGCCACGAGCCGATCCTCGCGAAGGACGGCGTCGAGGCGCTCGAGCTGCTCGCGGTTCACGCGGACGTGGACGCGATCCTCTCCGACGTGCGCATGCCTCGCATGGGCGGGCGCGAGCTCCTCGAGGAGCTGCGCGCTCGCTCGCATCCTCTCGAGTCGCGGCTCATCTTCCTCTCGGGCGACCTCGCGCGGCCCGAGACGGCTGCTTTCGTGAAGGGGGCGGGGCGCCCCGTGCTCCCGAAACCCTTCCGGCTCGCGCAGGTTTGTCGCGCCCTGGAAGACCTCCTCTCCCATTTGTCTTAATGTAAGACGACCCTCACCCGACCTCCCCGCTTCGCGGGGGAGGCGCTCTGCTCGGAGGCCCGGATGCCGTCGATCGTCGTCATGGGAGGAAAATCCGCGGGGACCGTCTTCGACCTCTCGCAGGGCGAGACGTTCGAGGTCGGCACCGCGCGCAAGGCTTACGTCCACCTGAGAGACCGCGGCGTCTCCTACCTTCACGCGAAGATCGTCCGCCGAGGCGAGGCGTTCGTCCTCCAGGACTCCGGCTCGCCCAACGGGACGAGCGTGAACAAGGAGAAGCTCACGACCGAGCGCGAGCTCCGGCCGGGCGACGTGATCGCCTTCGGCGAGACCGAGGTGCGCTTCGACCTCGCCGCGCCGCTGCCCAACGCTCCCGTCGCGCGAGGGACGCGCCGGATCCGCGCCTCGGCCCTGACGAAGGTCCCCGAGATCCCGGGCGAGACGCCCGCGGCCGCTCCCGTCGCCGCGGCGGCGTCGCCTCCCGCGGCTCCGGCGCCATCGCTCGAGCCCGAGCTCAAGGCCGCGAAGGCCGAGCTCGAGTCGAAGGAGAAGGCCCTCGCCCTGGCCTCGCGCGAGAGCGAGGCCCTCTCGCAGAAGCTCAGGGCGCTCGAGGAGAGCGCGGCGGCACGCGAGAAGGAGAGCGCCGCTCTCTTGCAGAAGATCAA
The DNA here is from genome assembly GCA_016200955.1 of bacterium. Classification (GTDB taxonomy): domain Bacteria; phylum Planctomycetota; class J058; order J058; family JACQDU01; genus JACQDU01. Next base: position 88 of record JACQDU010000134.1, on the reverse strand, counting down.
GGGGCTCGAGGAGACCGCCGCGAAGCGCGAGAAGGACGAGAAGGAGCGCCTCGCCAGGGCGAGCGACGCCGAGAAGGAGACCGCCGCT
>JACQDU010000749.1 GCA_016200955.1 bacterium | reverse complement strand
GACGCGGCCGTCGTGAGCTCCGAGCCGCGTGACGCGCACGAAGCGCAGGCCCGCTGCGAGAAGCGCCGCGGCACGAAGTGACGCGGCGCGGCTCGCACCTGGGCCGAGCAGGGGGCAATGCGGGGGGCGTAGCCCCCCGCAAATGGTGGGTGAGACATTAGCCGGATGTCAATACATTGGCATTCCTGACGACAAGAGAGCCGAGCTCGTCTACGCTCCCCTGAGAAGGAGGAGGCGCCATGAAGTTCTTCATCGAGGAGAGCGGCCGCGAGAAGCCCGCGAGCGAGAGGACGATCTTCGCCGACGGCACGGGAGCGGCCTTCCGGGAAGGCAGCGACCTCGAGCTCAGCCACTGGATCCCGAACCGGACTCCGGCCGAATTCAAGGCGGACACCTCGACCGAGATCTGCCTGCGCTTCGCGGAGACGGGCCGCGCGAGCGACTTCGACCTCGTGGTCAACAACCACGTCGATGTGGACGGCGTGCTCTCCGTGTTCTCTCTCGTGGACGGGGGCGTCGCGCGGGAGCACCGGGAGACGCTCGTCCAGGCCGCGGCCATGGGCGACTTCGGCGGCTGGGGAGACGAGCGAGCCCAGGTCCTCTTCCAAGGCCTCGTCCTCCTCATGGGAGAGCTGTCCTCGAGGAAGGCCGGCTCGCAGGAGGTCTACGAGCGGTGCATCGAGCGCGCGAGCACGCTCCTCCTCGAGGGAGCGCGAGCCGGCGATCCGATCCTCGCGGGCGTCGAGAGTCTCCGCCGCGCGGTCGAGCGGATCGAGTCGGGCGAGGTCGCTCGCTCGCTCCATCACGAGCGTTTCGCGAGCTACCTCGTGCCCGAGCGCCTCGCGGAGGAGGACCTCGAGCGGTGCCTGCGCGTGCCCGACTTCAACGAGGCGCTCTCGGCGCGCTCCCTCGTCGGGCCGTGGGCGCGGGCGCGCCTCGACGCCGAGCGCGTCCAGCTCCTCTCGGTCGGGACGCGCGAGGGGTGGTTCCACGACCTCTGGTATCCGGGCTACATGTGGGCCGACGTGGTCTCGGCGTGGAGAGCCCCGGGCATCGTGCGCACGGGCGGCTTCGACCAGCTCCTCCGGCACGAGCCGCTCCTCGCTGCGCGGGAGCGCCTCCGCGCGAGCGAGCGCGCGAGCGGCTCCTGGGAAGTCGCGGACAGGATCGGCGCGTTCGCCGCGCTCGAGGGCCGCGGCTTCCCCGTCGTCCTCTCCTTCATGAGAGACAAGAAGCCCGCGCCGAGCAGCCTCGGGCCCGAGGTCGTCGCGCCACTCCTCGCGGACGCCTTTCTCTCGGAGGAGAGAGTTACCATGCGGGCGAGGTCAGCCTGAGAGCGTGGAAGCCTCTCCCCCCCGGCGCGGCCCGCTCGAGCGCGGGAGTCGGCGCACGACGGACGCGGTCGGCCTGGCGGCGTCGATCGTCGCGCTCGCCGTCACCGGGGGCTGGGTCCTCCCTCACCTCGGGCCCTTCCCGCCGGTCGTGCTCGGGGTCGTGCTCACGACGATCGGCGTCGTGACGTTCGCTTACCTGCTCGCGACGGGGCCGTACGTTTTCCGCCTCGACGAGCGCGGGCTCCACGACCGCTCGGGCGTCTTTCAGGCCGCGCGCCTCCCGTGGGAGGACCTGGCGGGAGCGAAGGTCGTCTTCGCCGAGGGAAGGGAGCAGATCGGCCTCGTCCTGACCGACGCCGGGCGCGGGCGCGCGACGATCTTCGTCAGGCGCCTCATGGACGAGCACCGCTCCGCCTTCGGCGTGGACGTGATCGTCGCCCCCGAGGCCATGGGCAAGGCTCCCGCGGGGGAGCACGTCTCTCTCCTGCGCCGTTACATCGACTCCAGCGAGAAGCGGGAGGAGCTGAGGCCGCAGCCGAGCTGAGAGAGCTCGGTTGCGTTTCCGTCCCGCCTCTGCCAATCCCTCTCGGGGAAGGAGACCATGCGGAGGAGCATCGCGGTCGTCGCGGCGGCCGGAGCGGTCGCCTTCTCGCTCGCCCTCGAGCGAAGGACGGCGGGCGAGGACTACTCCGGCACCTGGAGAGTCGCGGGAGAAGACCCCGTCCACGGCGCCTTCTCGGGGACCGCGGTCGTCGCCGCCTCGGGCGAGGGCATGACCGTCGAGCGGCTCGTCACGTTCGCGAAGCGTCTCCCGGATGGACGCGAGCTCATCTCGGCGTGGAACGCCACCGCGAAGAAGAGCTCGAAGGGCCTCGAGGTCTCGGTCTCCCTCAGGCGAGCCGATGCCTACAAGAGAGTCGGCCACCTCCGGCGCACCGAGGCGGACAAGGAGCCGCTCCTCCTGCGGGCCACGCTCGCGGCGAGCGGGAAGGCGCTCGCGGGGACTTTCGTCGGCGCCGCGGGTGAGAAGGGTCCGACCGAGACGTGGACTCCCTCGAACGCCGCGGCTCCACCCTTCCCGCGCACGGACAGGAAGTCTTTCCCGCTCCACAAGGTCGACGAGGGCACGCGGGAGAGCATGTTCCGCACGTACTCCGACTTCCACGCCCTCGCGGACGTGGCACCGTACGCATCGCGGCCCGAGTTCAAGAGGGCGCAGCACTTCTGCCCCGTCGACCACACCGCGAAGGACTTCTACCGCGAGCGCGGCCCGACCTGCGTCGTCGTGCTCGACAAGGTCCAAGACGAGATCTCGATCGCGGAGGAGCGGGCGAGAGCGGACGCCTTCTCGTATCGCCTCTGCGAGAAGGCCCGGCGCTGCGACGCGGACATGAAGAACATCCACCTTCTCCGGTGCGGCATGATCGCGGCCGTCGACACCGCGAGCGGCCAGCACTGGGTGAGCGGCGACGGCGCGCTCTACCAGGGAGTCTGGGTCGAGAGCCAGGTCTTCCGCTGGCTCGTCACGAGGGACGCGGAGGCGCTAGGGAACGTGGAGCTCGGCACGAGGGCTCTCGTGACGATGGCCGAGATCAGCTCCGACAGGACGGGCTTCGCGCGCGCGCTCGAGGACGGCTCGACCAGGCGCGAGGGATTCGTGAAGGGAACGGGCAAGCACGCGGACACGGCATGGCTCCCCGGCGGGAACAACGACATGCTCCACGGGCTCGAGTGCGGCTTCTTCGCCGCCGAGACGGTCCTCCCGGCGGGGCACCCGCTCCGCGCGGAGATCGGAGCGCAGGCTCGCTCTCTCCTCGAGAGCGTCAAGATCTCGAGGAGAGGGACGCACCGGATCTTCCTCGCGCGAGTCGCCTGGAAGACGACGGGAGACGCGGAGCTGAAGGCGCGCTACGAGGAGGCGATCGGCCCCGGGAGCGCCGGAGAGCGGAAGCTCTGCTCGCTCGGTCAGGGAATCCTCCAGATGCAGGGGATCACGGACTGGAGCGGCCACCACCTCGCTCTCGTGGACCTGATCGGCCTCCACATGCTGGGCGGGTCGTCCCCGAGCGACGACGAGCGTGCCTGGCGCGAGGCCGCGACCGCCGGCGCGAAGAAGGCCTTCGCGAACGTGGAGAACGCGCGCGAAGGCCTCCTCGCGGTCGTCGCCGGAGCGTGCGGCGACGAGCGCGCGAAGGCCGCGGCGAAGGACATCCTCGAGGAGATCCCTTACCCGAAGCCCATCGGCGACGCCGAGATCGACCTCCGGGTCTCGAAGGAGTTCTGCATGTCGCCTTATCCGGCAAATCCGTGGAAGCTCGACTGGACGACGAACCCGGGGCGAGAGCAAGCGATCGAGGGACACCCTCACTTCATGCGGGGGAGCTGCGACAACTACTGGAACGAGGGCACGCTCGACTTCCTGGGGTGGGTGAGCGAGATGCGCTTCGCGCCGCAGGACTACCTGCACGCGTACTGGCTCGCGCGGCTGGGCGGTGTGATCGGGCCCGACGACTGAGAGCTCAATGAAAGGGCGCGACCCTGCACGGTCTCCCGTCCCGACCCGCGAGAGAACCCAGGCGAGCGGCAGCGAGCCGCGGTGAAAATCACCGGCCTCGGCTTCCGCCCGAACCAAATGCCACGCCTTGGGGCGTGGCG
>JACQDU010000748.1 GCA_016200955.1 bacterium | reverse complement strand
CGCGCCGGAGGCGTCCGTCGAGAGAGACACGTAGGATCCCGTCGCGCGCTCGGGCGGCTCGTGCTCGGGATCCGGCCACGCGACGAGGTAGACCCAGGCTCGCCCTCCGCTCGGGTCCTGCAGCTCGACCTCCTGCCTCTGGGTTCCCGGGAGGTCGAGGAGAGCCGGGCTCGCCCGGTCGCCGGCGTCGCGGGCCATGAAGACGATCTCGTCGTCGTCGTCGATCCTGCCCCGGTCCTTCGTCGCCTCCTCGCCCGAGGTCCAGGCGTAGTTGAGCTGGGGCGTCCTCGCGTCCACCTGGAAGCGGATCGGGACGAGCTTTCCTTCCCGGCAGGCGAGCGCGCGCACGCGGTCGCTCGCGAGCCCGCGGAGCTTCGGGACCTCTGCTCCCGTGAGGACGACGGGGTCCTCCGTGCGGCGGAGCGTCTTCTCTCCCTCCGCCGTCGCCCTTCTCGCGCGAGAGAGAAGGACGCCGAGGGCGATGAGAGGAACGACGAGAGCGAAGGCGCCGCGGCGAGCGAAGCGTGACGGCCGGCGAGCGAAGCGTGACGGCCGGCGAGCGAAGCGTGACAGCTGGCGAGCGAAGCGTGACAGCTGGCGAGCGAAGCGTGACAGCTGGCGAGCGAAGCGTGACAGCTGGCGAGCGAAGCGTGACGGCCGACGGAGTCTCACGGCCTACTTGGCGGGGCGCTTCGTGAAGCTCTCCTTGGCCTTGTCGACGGAGTCGTAGAAGCGGAAGAAGACGAGGAGCCCCAGCATCTCGAAGACGAGCTTCACGCGAGAGCCCACGCGCGCGAGGGCGATCCCGCCCCCGCGCTCGCGGAAGGTCTCGGAGAACTTCACGAGCACTGCGAGCGCGGAGCTGTTGATGTACTTCGTGTCCTGGAGGTCCAGGACGAGGTTCGCCTGGCCGCGGCGCTCGACGGACTCGAGGTGGTCGCGGAGGATCCCGACCGTGTCGAGGTCGATCTCGCCCGCGACCTTGTAGACGAGGACGGAGGTGCCGCCCTTCGCGGTCTGAGGTTGCTCGACGGGCAGGATGGTCAGGTTCGCCACGTGTCCCCCTGTGCGTGTCGTGTCCTCGACCCCGCTCGTCTCGCTCATGGGCTCATTCGCCGCCGGCGAGCGAAGCGTGTGACCCGTCGTTCCAGCTCTCGGTGCTCGGCTCGGGCGGGGTCTTGAGGCGGGTGTCGAGGATGAGGACGTCTTCTCCGAGCTGCTTCGCGAACGACCGCGCGAGGCCGAGCTTCGGTCCGCCGGGCGTGACCTTGAGGTACTCCTCGAAGGCGTTTTTGGCTTCCTGGACGAGGGCAAGCGCCTTGGCCTCCTGCCCCGGCGCGCTATGCTCGCCGGCGATCTTCCTGAGAGCGACCCCGAGGTTGTAGTAGCTCGTGGTCCACTCGTCGGTGCGACGGTCCGGGTGCTTCTCGTTGAGGGCGACCGCGGCGCGATACTCGGAGGCCGCTTCTTCGTTCAAGCCGAGCAATCCGTAGACGACTCCGAGGTCGTTCCTGAAGACGGCGCGCTCCGGGTCGAGACGGACGGCTTGCTTGAGCTGCTTCACGGCTTGCTTGTATTGCTTGGCTCCTATGAGCTCGCGCGCGACGGCCTCGTAGCTCCAGGAGCGCTCCTCGAGGTCGCGCTGGCGCTGCTTCTCCTCGAGCGCCTTCCGGCCCTCGTCGAGCTTGCGCTTGAGGCGAGCGGGGAGGCCCACGATCTCGGCCATGTCCTGGCCCGGGAGCCTGAGGCTCCGCGCGAGCTTGACGTGGAGGAGCTGGAGGCTGTCCCTGAGCTCTTCCATGCCCTTGGTCGAGTCGGGGGTCGTGTGCTGCATGAGGCCGGCGAGGGACTCGATACGCTCGAGCTCCTCGTAGACCTCGTCGGTCAGGAAGGCGAGCGAGGCCCGGAGAGCCTTCCTCACGTCCTCGAGGAGGAAGCGGGAGCGCTCGGCGTCCTCGGAGTCGAGGGCTTCCTCGACCTCGGTCACGAGACCGGCTATGCGCGTGTAGAGCTCGCACCGCTTGTCCATGAGGAGGCGGTAGGCCTGGTCGGCGACGGGGCCTTGAGGGAGCGAGAGCTTTTTCACGAAGAACCTCACGTGGTCCGCCACGCCTGGCACGGTCCCAGCCTGGGGCGAACGGAGCGCCGCCGGCTCCGCGCAAGCCGAACGGCACACACCGAGGGTATCAGCGCCGGCCCGAATCGTCAAGAAACCTGGGACGGAGGCCGCGTTCTTGCAAGGAGTTCCGCTGCTTTTCCGTCGGTGTCCTGGACGGGCGCGAGGGCCCTCCGGTCGAAGGCGTAGACGAGAGCGCCCACGAGGCCCCAGGCGAACTGGGTCACCCGGAAGAGGGCCATGACGTTCCCTCCCTTGATCGTGGCGCCGGCCCATTCGAAGAGCTTCGCGAAGGCCCCCTCTCCCACTCCGATTCCTCCCGGGACGGGGATCGGGACGGAGTTCACGAAGAGGCCCACGGGCACGACGAAGAAGTAGCTCTTCCACGAGAGATCGGTGTCTCCGAGCGCGTCTTGCCCGATCTTCATCCCGATGATCACGAGGAGCGTGTGCGAGAGGACTCCGAGGAGGAACGAAGCGAGGAGCGTCATCTTCCGCTCGCCGAGCCGGATGAAGGCGCGATAGCCGCGACGCACGGATTCGGGGAGGCGAGACCTCACGCGGTCGGCGAAGCCGCTCTTCCGGCCGACGCCGAGCGCCAGGAAGAGGATGACTCCCGTGAACCCGGCCACGGCCGTGCACATGCCGTAGAACGTGAGGACGAGCGGTCCGCGGCCGGGAGCGTAGACGAAGTCCATGTTCACGAGAGCGGACGCCCACGCGAGGTAGACGAGCGCCGCGAGACCGACGACGCGGTCGATCATGACCGTCGCCCATGCCTCGGCGCGGAGCTCGGGGTTCTTCCTTCCGATGTAGTACATCTTCACGAGGTCGCCCGTGACCGAGCCCGGGAGCACGTTGTTGAAGAACTGGCCGACGATCGTCAGCTTGAAGGCGTCCTTGAACGAGAGCTCGATCCCCTCGATTCGCAGGAGAAGGCGCCAGCGCTCCGTGATGATGACGATGCACGCGAAGACGAGGAGGAGCGCCTCGAGGAACCAGGTCGGCGTCCTGAAGGCGCCGGCGACCTCCGAGGGAACGATCGCTCCCTTGAGCACGAGGAACGTGACGATCCCCGCGGCGAAGGCGAGCTTGAGGAGAGTCCAGACGATCGAGCCCTTCTTCTTCGGCGGCCCGTCTTCCGGTGCGCTTGGCGGCGTATCGAGCGGCGGGAGCTCGCCGCTCACTTCTCGTCTCCCGTGTCGACGGACTTCCGCCAGCGCTCCCAGTCGTCGCGCGTGGGGCCGTGGTCGCCGCCCGCGATCGCGACGAGAGCTTGCTGCGCGTGGTGGTGGACGTCGGGCATCGGGTCGTCGAGGGCGGCGACGAGAGCGGCAAGGCCGGCTCCCTTCCTGGGAGCGATGAGAGCGAGCTCGCGGGCGGCGTGGATCCTGACCTCGGGCTCGCTCTCGAGGTCGGGCCGGATCGCCTGCGTGCAGGCGAGGAGGACCAAGACGCGCACCTCCTCGCGGTCCTCCACGCGGATCGGCTTGTGCCAGAGAAGGGCGAGGTCCTCGATCGCCTCGATCCTCACCCAGAGGCTGCTCGTGTCGCGAGAGAGCCAGCGGAGCTCGTCGCGCTTGGCCGCCGCACCCGTCCCGCTCCCGATCGCCGCGAGCCCGAGCGCGTGAGCGCCCTCCCGCGTCCCGGCGCCCGCGAGGGCGAGCTTGCCCACGACGCGCGCGGCGACGAGGCGCACCGAGACGCTCTCGTCGTGCTCGAGCCGCTCCCGCGCCTTGTCCGCGAGAGGAGCGCGCAGCTCCGTTTCCTTCGCCGACCGCCTCTCGAGCTCGAGGAGGGCCTCGCGCCGCGCGTCCGGGTCCGAGCGCGCGGGGTCGAGGTCGGCGAGCGTGGCGCTCGAGCAGCCCGGGAGGGCGAGCGCCAGCATCCCGACGGCGGCGGCTCGAGCGAGTCTCAAGGTTCCTCCCGGGGATGCGAAGGCTTTATCCGATCGCCCGATGTCCGTCAATACAGGAGAGAGGCGCGGTGAAACAAACTCAACGCGAGCCGGCTCGTCTCTCCGGAGCTTCGCCCTCGCGGAGCGAGCTTCTTCCCGACAAGATCAGCGCGAGACCTCGGCCTGGACTTTCTGCAAGACGACGCCCGTCTTCTCCTCGATGAACCCGGGGCGCAGGACGCGGACGATCTTGCCCTTGTCGCGATCCGAGCTCACGCGCACTTCCTCGAGCTGCTTCGGCCCGAGCTCGGCGGCCGGATAGTTCGCGTAAGCGACGATCTCCTTCACGTGCTTCCCCCGGAGGTACGTCTTGAGCCCGCCGCCCAGACGATCCTTGGCCCCGAGGCGGTGGAGGACATTCATGACGGGGAAGGCGAGCAGGTGCGCGCGGTCGGGCTTCGCCTCGGCGATCTTCTCGAGGACCTCGTCGAGCTCGGCGAGCACGGGCTTCTCGGCGTTCTCGGCGCCGAGCTTCTCGCGGACCTCGGAGACGGCGGAGTGGAGCTCGTTCGGCGGGCCCGCGCAGACGACGACGCGCGCCTTCGAGAGCACGAGCGCCGCCTTGACGACGGCGCGGCGCTCGACGGCGAGGATGTCGCCCACCGTGCCGTCGGCGAAGCGACGCTTCGGCGCCTCGATCGCCGCCTCGCTCCCGAGGATCGTCTTCAGGGAGTCGACCGTCCCGCCGGGAGAGTCGGGCGAGACGACGTAGCCGCGCTCTCTCAGCCCCGACACGACGCGCTCGCGGAGGGACCCGAGCGCCTCGCACGGAGAGACCTCGGCGCTCGCCTCGAGCACGGCGAGCGTCTCCGCGAGGACCCGGTCGCCGTCCTCGTCGTCGTGCTTCTCTCGGGGAAGCGCCTCGAGACGCGCGGCGAGCGCCGCGACCTGGGAGCGAGCGCTCTCGGGAAGCTCGGAGTTGCCCGCGAGCTCGCTCAGCAACGAAAGGGCCTTGCTCATGGGACCTCGGCTCACCTCGACCTGCGCACGCCTCAGGATCCGGTCGCCTCTCCTGAGACCGCTCTCCGAGACGCGGACGACCGTCCCGCTCGGAGCGCCGTCCGCGTAGACGTTCTTCACGGAGACCGCGGCCTCGCTCGCTCCCGCGGCGAGCGCCTCGCCCGGCTTCGGGAAGACCTCGGCCCCGAGCGCGGCGAGCGCTCGCTCGAGAGCGACGCGTGCGTCCGGGCTCGCGCGGTG
>JACQDU010000747.1 GCA_016200955.1 bacterium | reverse complement strand
TGTTGATGACGGGCACGCGCTTCGTGCGCGGGAGTGGTTCTTCCATTGAGACGTCCGAGAGCAGGCACCGGGTCTCTGCGACCGATAAGAGGAGCGTGAACGGAGCAGCGGATGGCGCGATCCTGGACTTCCTGGACCGGCTCGCGGTCGAGCAGGACGCCTCTCCCCTGACGCTCGAGGCGTACGGGCGCGACCTCCGGCTGTTCTCGGCGTCTCTCTCGGGAAAGCCCGTCGGGCGCGCGAGCGCGGACGACGTGAGGAGGTTCGTCGCGCGCGAGCACGCGCGCGGGCTCAAGGCCACGACGCTCGCGCGGAGGCTCGCGGCGATCCGCTCGCTCTACCGCTTTCTCGCGGCCGAAGGGCGAGTCGCGAGAGACCCGACCTCGCAGGTCCTCGCGCCGCGGCTCTGGAGGAGGATCCCTCGCGTCCTCTCGCCCGAGCAGGTCGACGCGCTCCTCTCCGCGTCTCCTGGAGAGGGACGGATCGCGAGGCGCGACCGTGCGACGCTCGAGCTCCTCTACGCGACGGGCGCTCGCGCGAGCGAGGTCGTCTCCGTGAGCGAGCGCGACGCACGCCGCGCGCTCGAGCCCGGCGAAGCGCCGGTCCTCAAGCTCCTCGGCAAGGGAAAGAAGGAGCGCCTCGTCCCGCTCGGAGAGAGCGCGCGAGCATCCGTGCGGGATTACCTCGAGACGGCGCGTCCCTCGCTCGACAAGCTCCGCCGCCCTGAGCTTCTCCTCGCCCGGACCGGCGCTCCGCTCGACCGCCGCGACGTCTTCAGGATCGTGAAGCGCGCTCTCGTGAAGGCGGGGCTCTCGCGCGACGCCGCCTCTCCCCACACTCTCAGGCACTCCTTCGCGACTCACCTCATCGCGCGCGGAGCGGACCTACGCGTGGTCCAGGAGCTGCTCGGGCACGCTCGCGTCACGACGACGCAGCTCTACACTCACGTCGACGCAGCGCGGCTCGCTCACGTCCACCGGCGCTTCCACCCGCGCGGGTAGCGCGAGCGCGTTCAGTTGCCCGCGCCGAGCTCGCGGAGCTTGGCTCTCGCGACGTCGGCCTCCGGGTCGTTGGGCGCGAGCGCGAGGAACTGCCGGAAGTCGGCGATCGCCCCGGCGGTGTCGCCCGTCCTCGTGCGAGCGGCGCCGCGGCCGATCAAGGCCTCGGGAGGAGTCTCCGGGTCGAGCTCGAGGCATCGCGTGAAGTCGGCGATCGCGCCGGCGGGATCGTCTCGCCTCGCCCGCAGCCCGCCTCGATTCAGCCAGGCCTCGGGCAAGCGCGGGTCGAGCTCGAGCGCCCGGTCGAGATCGGCCATCGCGCCCTCGAGGTCGCCTCGCTTCGCGCGCACCGTGCCGCGGCCGTTGTAGGCCATGGCCGAGCGGGGGTCGAGCTCGATCGCCTTCTCCCAGTCCGCGAGCGCGGCCTCGATGTCGCCCCTCTTCTGGAGCGTGGCCGCCCGGAGCAGGCGAGACATGATCGCGCGCGGATCGAGCTCGAGCGCCTTCGTGAAGTCCGAGATGGCTCCCGCCTGGTCACCGATCGACAGGCGAGCATCGCCGCGGCCCTCCCAGGCCGGCGCGGACTTCGCGTCCAGCTCGAGGGAGCGCGTGTAGTCGGGGACGGCCGAGCGGTAGTCCTTGAGCCTCGCCCTCGACTCGCCGCGGTTCAGCCAGAGGTCCGCGCGCCGGCCGTCGAGCTCGATCGCCCGCGAGAGGTCGAGGACGGCTCCCTCGTCGTCACCGCCGTTCGCGCGGGCCGCTCCCCGGTTCGCCCAGAGCTCGGCGCGGCGCGGAGCGAGCTCGATCGCCTTGGTGAAGTCGGCGAGGGCGGCGCGCAGGTCGCCCTTCTTCAGGTGGATCGCCGCGCGGTTCGACCACGCGCTCGCGAGGCGCGGGTCGAGCGCGACCGCCTTCGTGAGGTCCGCGAGCGCCCGGTCGATCTCGCCCTTCCTTCCGCGGATGAGCCCGCGGTCGTCCCAGGCCCACGCGAGGCGCGGATCGAGCTCGATCGCCCGGCTCAGGTCGGCGAGCGCCAAGTCGAGGTCCTGCTTCCTCAGGCGCGCGGCGCCGCGAGCGGCCCAGCCCATCGCGAGCCTCGGGTCGAGCCCGATCGCGCGGGTCGCGTCCGCGATCGCTCCGTCCTCGTCGCGGTTCTTCGCGCGAGCGAAGCCGCGATGCGCCCACGCCCCCGCCAGCCCGGCGTCGAGCTCGATGCTCCGGGTGAGGTCGGCGAGCGCGCCCTCGATGTCGCCTTTCCAGAGGCGCGCCGTGCCCCGCGCGCTCCAGGCGACACCGAGGTTCTCGTCGAGCGCGATCGCCTCGGTGGCGGCGGCGATCGCCCGATCGAGCTCGCCCTCGTGCGCCCGCTCGTTCGCGCGCGCGGCGAGCTCGGCCGCGCGGGCGCGGGAGCGTGCGGTCAGGGCCATCGCGACGACGACCGCGACGGTCGCGACGAGGAGGAGGAAGGCGAGCACGCTCCACGCTCGCGGCGACCTCCGGGCCGTCTTCCCCGGCGAGGCGTCGTCGAGGGCCCGCGCGAGAGACGAGCCGTCCGGGTAGCGCTGCTCGGGTGAAGGGGCGAGGGCCCGCGCGATCGCTCGAGCGAGCGGAGCGGGCGTCTCGGGACGCAGCTTCCCGAGAGGAACGATCTCTCCGGCGGCGACGCTCTGCATGAGCTGGACGAGGTTCTCGCCTTCGAACGGCGGCCTTCCCGCGAGACACTCGTAGAGGATCGCGCCGAGCGCGAAGACGTCGGAGGGCGGTCCGACGCTCTTCGCGTCGTTCATCTGCTCCGGCGCCGCGTAACCCGCGGTTCCCTTGAAAGCGTTCGTGCGAGAGAGCGAGGCGCTCCGGCTCGCTCCCGGGACGTCGTCGGAGAAGTGCTTCGCGAGGCCCAGGTCGGCGATGAGAGGACGGCCCGCGGCGTCGAAGAGGACGTTCTCGGGCTTCAGGTCTCGGTGGACGATCCCGCGCTCGTGCGCTCGCCCGAGCGCTCGCGCGAGCGTGCTCCCGAGCTCGCGCGCCTCCTCGATCGGGAGCGGCGCCGCGAGCCGGTCGCGGAGAGTGCCGCCCGGGACGTAGGGCATCGCGAGCCAAGCTCCCGAGTCGGACGAGCCCGAGTCGAGGAGCGGGACGAAGCCCTCGGCCTCTCCGAGCGAGGCGATGAGCCGGCGCTCTCGCTCGAAGCGCGCGAGAGCGTCTGCGGAGCTCTTCTTGAGGACCTTCACGGCGACCGCTCGGCCGTCGGACGAGCGGCCGCGGAAGACGACGCCCGCGCCGCCGCGGCCGACCTCGGCCTCGAGCTCGTAAGGACCGATCCTCACGGGGAGACGATGGCCGTCCCTCGATCGAGGCGCCACCGCGCGCCGGACGCGGCACTCCCCGCCGCGCCTTCCACTAGAATCGCCTCCCGTGAGCGAGACGAGAGAGCACGTCCCCGTCCTTCTCGAGGAGGTCCTCTCGCTCCTCGACCCGCGGCCGCGGGCGACGGTCCTCGACGGCACGATCGGCGCGGGCGGTCACGCGCGCGCTCTCCTCGAGCGCGCCGGGAAGGGAAGCGCGCTCCTCGGGCTCGACCGCGACCCGCGGGCGATCGAGCTCGCGAGGGAGGGCCTCGCGAGCCTGGCTCCTCTCTCGCGCCTCGAGCTCGTCCACGCGAGCTACGACGAGGCGCCCGAGGTCGCGGCGAGAGTCGGGCTCGGACCCTTCCACGCGATCCTCCTCGACCTCGGCGTCTCATCCATGCAGCTCGATCGGCCCGAGCGCGGCTTCACGTTCCAGAGGGAGGGCCCGCTCGACATGCGCATGGACCCGTCTTCTCCCACGACGGCGGCGTCGATCGTGAACGAGGCGAGCGAGGAGGAGCCCGCCGACCTCATCTTCCAGCTCGGGGAGGAGCGCTTCTCCCGGCGGATCGCGCGCGAGGTCGTGCGCGCCAGGAACCTCGCGCCCTTCCGCACGACCCTCGAGCTCGCGCGGGCGATCGAGCGCGCGGTCCCGAGGCCGCGCCGCGACCGGCGCCGGAAGAAGGCCCCGATCCATCCCGCGACGCGGACCTTCCAGGCGCTCCGGATCGCCGTGAACGAGGAGCTCTCGCGCCTCGAGCGCGCGCTCCCGCGGCTCGTGGACCTCCTCGCGCCGGGAGGCCGGCTCGCGGTGATCTCCTTCCACTCGCTCGAGGACCGACCGGTCAAGCGCTTCTTCCGCGCCTCGCGCGAGGCCGGCCGCGGCCTCCTCGTGACGAGGAGGGCCGTGCGCGCGGGCGAGGCGGAGATCGCCCGGAACCCGCGCGCACGGAGCGCCCGCCTTCGCGTCCTCGAGCGGCCGTCCTAGACCCGGCGGCGCCAGAGCGCGAGGAGCCCGAGCACGAGGACCAGCGGCGCGATCCCGAGCGGCGAGGTGCCGCCGCGCGAGATCTCGCAGCTCGAGCTTCCGTGGTGGCCACCGAAGAAAGGCTGCGGCGCGGCGGCCTGCGTGACCGTCACGTCGGTCGTGGCCGTCTGCCCGCTGGTCGCCGCGCTCACGTGAGCGGTGCCGGGCGTGTCCCCGCCGCGGACGACGGCCGTTCCCGTGCCGCTCGGGTCCACGATCGTCCCCGAGCCCGTGACGCTCCAGTCGACCGGCGGCGGGACCGCGATCGGGTCGCCGTACTGGTCGGTGGCCGTCGCCGTGAGGACGGCGGACCCGCGCGCGGGGATCGAAGCGCCGTCGGGAGTGAGCGCGAGCTTCGCGACTCTCTGCGCGATGTTGAACGTGAGGTCTCCAGTCACGACGCGCCCGCCCGGATAAGTGATCGTGACGTGGAACGTGTAGACGCCCGCGTGCTTGAAGCTCACGGTCGCCGAGGGCGCCCCGCTGTCGATCGACGCTCCGTTGGGATCGCCGCTCGTCATGGTCCAACCATAAGACGCTCCGCCGAACACGGGCGCCGACAGCATGGCCCCGGTGTCCGTCTCGGACGACATCCCCACGACGACCGTCGTCGGAGGAGGAGGCGGCGG
>JACQDU010000753.1 GCA_016200955.1 bacterium | reverse complement strand
GGACCAGCTCGCGCTCGAGGGCTTCGAGTACGGGAAGCCGATCCCCCGCAACGAGTTCCTGGGAGACGAGAAGGTCGAGCCCTACGGCGCCTCGGAGGTCCTGTTCCTGAGGACCGCGAGCAAGCCCACGACCTCGCGCCAGAGGATCCGCGTAGGGCGAGGGCTCCCGAACCACATCGTCCTCTCGAACGCGAGCGTCTCGTTCATCCACGCGTGGTTCGAGCCCACGCCCGAGGGCTGGACGCTCACGGACGCGGGCTCGAGCAACGGGACCTTCCTGGACGGCGTCTTCCTGAGGATCGGCTTCCCCGCTCTCCTCAGGGACGCCGCGAGGATCAGCTTCGGGCTCGAGGCCAAGGCGCGGTTCTTCGCGCCCGACGGGCTCTTCGAGTACCTCGCGCTCTACCGCTCGAAGAGCGGCGGAAGGCCCTAGCTCGTCTCTAGGATCCTGATCGCCACCGGCTTTCCCGTGAGGACGGGGAGCCTCGAGACGGCGTCGATCGTCTCCGCGAGGACGCTCGCGCGGCAGTCGTGCGCGAGGACCTTGACGTTCCCGTGGCCCGGCTTCCCCGGGACGAGCGTCGCGCTGGCGTGAGAGATCGAGATTCCCCGGCTCCCGAGCGCGGTCGCGATGCGCCCGATCACTCCGGGCACGTCGATCACGGGGAAGCGAATGTAAAAGCGAGCGTGCCCGTCGGGCGCCGCGGGCTTCGGCGGCGCGTCGGCGTAGCGGAGAGGCGCGCTCCCGTTCCGGGCGATGTCGACGATGTCCGAGAGGACCGCGCTCGCGGTCGGGAGCGAGCCCGCCCCCTTGCCGCGGAAGATGAGCTCGCCCGCCGCGTCGCCCTTCACGAGCACCGCGTTGTCCTCGAAGCGCACGTGAGCGAGCGTGTGATCGATCGGGAGGAGAGTGGGCTCCACGCGCAGCTCGAGCGCGTCTCCGAGGTCGCGGGCGAACGCGATCGGCTTGAGCACGAAGCCGAGCTCCTTCGCGGCGCGCACGTCCTCGGGCTCGATCTGGCGGATCCCCTCGACCTTCACGCTCCCGGGCGCGATCGGGACGCCGAAGGCGAGCTCGGAGAGGATCGCGAGCTTCTGCGCGGCGTCGTGCCCGTCCACGTCGAGCGAGGGGTCGGCCTCGGCGAAGCCTCTCCTCCGCGCCTCCTCGAGCGCGGCCTCGAAGCTCTCTCCGAGCTCGGTCATGCGCGTGAGGATGAAGTTGCTCGTCCCGTTCAGGATCCCGCACAGGGTGTCCACGCGGTTGCCGACGAGGCCGCTCTCGAGGGCCCGGATGATCGGGATCCCGGCGCAGACGCTCGCCTCGAAGCCGATCCTCACCCCGCTCCTCGCCGCGGCGCGGAAGATCTCGGCGCCGGCGAGGGCGAGCAGCGCCTTGTTCGCCGTGACGACGCTCTTCCCGTCGGCGATCGCTCGCGCGACGAGAGAGCGAGCCGGCTCGATCCCGCCGAGGAGCTCGACGACGATGTCGCAGGGGGCGGGGGCGACGAAGGTCGCGCCGCGCAAGCTACCCGCGACGATCTCCTCGGGCCGATCCGTGAGGAGCGAGCGGTCCACGCCGGGCCGCTCTTTCGAGAGATCGCGGACGAGGATCTTCGTCACCTCGAGCGAGATCCCCGCACGCTCCTCGATGAGAGCGCGGTTTCTCTCGATGAGCTCGAGGAGCCCTCTCCCGACCGTGCCGCACCCGAGGAGCCCGAGGCGCACCGTCTTCCGCGCCCCGGGCGAGGGCTTCTTGCGGCGCTCGGCGCCGAGCACGATCGGCTCGATCAAGGCGTTCTCCGTGGTCACGCTCACTCTCCCTAGCACGTCACGGGTGCGCGCCGGCGCGTCGTGCGCACGGCGGAGAGAGCGGTCTCGAGATCCTCGAGCAGGTCCTCGACATCCTCGAGGCCGACCGCGAGGCGGATGAGGCCGTCGGCGATGCCGACCTTGCGCCTCACCTCGGGCTCGACCGAGGCGTGCGTCATGGTCGGCGGGTGGCAGAGGAGGCTCTTCGCGCCGCCCAGGCTCTCGGCGAGCGTCCAGAGCTTGAAGCTCCCCGCGAATCGCTTCGACTCCGCCACGTCGGCCTTGAGCTCGAACGAAACGATCGCGCCGAAGCCGGTCGCTTGCTTCTTCTGGATCGCATGCCCCTCGTGCTCCTCGAGCCCGGGGAAGTAGACGCGCGCGACCTTCTTGTGCCCCGCGAGGAACCGCGCGATCCGCTCGGCGCTCTTGCAGTGGCGCTCCACGCGCAAGGAAAGCGTCTTCAAGCCGCGCAGGATCAGGAAGCAGTCCTGGGGCCCCGGCACCGCGCCGATCGCGTTCTGGAAGAACTTGAGGTCTTCGTGGAGCTTCTCGTCCGACGTGACGAGCGCGCCGCCGAGGACGTCGGAGTGACCGTTGATGTACTTCGTCGTCGAGTGGAGGACGATGTCCGCTCCCAGCTCGAGCGGGCGCTGGAAGACGGGCGTCGCGAACGTGTTGTCCACGACGACCGTGACGCCGGCCTTCTTCGCGATCTTCGCGCAGGCCGCGATATCCGTGATCTTGAGGAGAGGGTTCGACGGCGTCTCGAGCCAGAGGAGCTTGGTCGTCTTCTTGATCGCCTGCTCGACGAGGGCGGGCTTCGTCGTGTCGACGAACGAGAACTCGATCCCGAGCTTCGAGTAGAGCTTCGTGAAGATCCTCCAGGCGCCGCCGTAGAGGTCGCACGTCGAGACCACGTGGTCGCCCGAGCGCAGCGTCGCGAGGACGCCGTTGATCGCGGCCATGCCGCTCGCGTAGGCGAGGCCGAAGCGCGCTCCCTCGATCGCCGCGAGGTTGTCCTCGAGCGCCTTCCGCGTCGGGTTGCCCGTGCGGGCGTAGCAGAAGCCCTTGTGGACGTTGGGCTCCTCCTGACCGAATGTCGAGGTCTGGTAGATCGGGAAGGCCACGGCCCCCGTCCCGGGGTCGTTCGGCTGGCCGGCGTGGATCGCGAGCGTGTCGAGGCGGTAAGCCACTTCGAGCTCCTTGTCCTGCGTGGAAGTGAGGGTGTGCTCGCGCGGCGGCGCCACCGCGACTCTCGAGCCCACGGAACGGGGGCAGAGAGGCGCGGTGCGTACGCACCGTGTCCGCGCGGAGCGGTGTCCGGACTGTCCGAGTGAGACGGTCCTGTTGAGGCCTGCTGCTGCTAGGTGCTTGCCCGAGCGAGAGCGCTAGGCGCTCGTGCCCGGGCGACGCATCGCCATCTCATGCACGCGCGCGCGGCGAGTGCGGGCCGAGGCCGAAAGGCTCGATTCCAGGTCTTCACTGTGATTCATGGATAGCAGAGCACGAAGGTATGCCAGGTCGCGGCGAGCGAGTCAACAACAAAACAAGAATCCTCTGGAGCCCAGGAGGGACGTGGCTTTCAGGGCGCTCGAGAGTTCGGTGTTGTAGCCGCGCAGCTGGAGCCTCGACTGTAACCGTGAGGACGAGAGCCCAGGCGCCCGCAAGAACGTCGTCCGGGTCGCTCGAGAGCAGCCGGGTCTTGATGAGAGCTTTCGTCGCCTCGTCCATCATCCCTACGACCACGGCAGCGTGTAAGTGAGCGCTGCCCCCCCGGAAAAAAAATCGGTCGACCTCGGCGATCACCTTCTCCAGAAGAGCTTGGGCTTGCTTCGCGTCCGCTGGCTCGAGTCTCGTCGAGGCCAGCGCCGTTCGCTCGTTCGCGGGGTGAGCTATGTTCCGCACCGTACGAACGTGGTCAGCCATCTTCATCGCGGTTGCGCTCAAGACGCCGAGGCCGGCCGGTGCTGGACCTGGCCCGCACACGCCGATGATGTGCTCGAACTTCCATTTCTCTGGCGTACTAGGATCGAAGGAGCTCTTCGGTCCCAGTTTCCGTTTGAGCTCGGCGGCCACCGGCGCCGCGTTCAGCTTCCTTGACTCGATC
>JACQDU010000133.1 GCA_016200955.1 bacterium | reverse complement strand
GAAGCTCGATGCTGCCGCCGAGGACTACAAGCGCTTCCTCGAGCTCGCACCGAATCACACGCAAGCCGGAGGCGCTCGCGCCTTCGTCGAGCAGCACGGGCGTCGCTGAGTGAAAGGCGCGATTCAGCATGGTCTCCCGTCCCGGCCCCGCGAGAGAACACAAAGGCGCAAAGGCGCGAAGGCGGAAAGAACGTCCTGAAGAAGAAGCTCGGCGTCGCCGGCCGAGCCCTTCGCGTCTTCAGATCTTCGCGGGTTCGCGTCCCCGACACCGCGACAGGCGTTCATGGTCGCGAGTCGCAACCATGCTGAATGACGCCCTGTCGTCTGGGTCTGCGCAGCGCTTCGCCCCCGAACGCTCGAGGAAGCGCTTGTAGTCCTCGGCGGCAGCATCGAGCTTCCCCTGGCTTTCCTTGGCCACCGCCCGGTTGAACCATGACTCGGGATTCTTGGGATCGAGCACGACGCACCGGGAGAAATCGGCGATCGCCCCGTCGTGGTCTCCCTTCGCTTCTCGTATCGCGCCGCGAACGCTCCATGCGTGTGAGCATCCGGCGTCGAGCTCGATCGCACGAGTCGTGTCGGACAACGCGCCATCGAGATCGCCGCGGACTCGCCGCGTGTTGCCGCGATTCGCCCAGGCGAGCGCGTTGCGCGGATCCGCCTCGATGGCTCGCGTGTAGTCGCCGATCGCTCCCTCGAGATCGCCGAGCTGGCCGCGCGAGTTCCCTCGCCGGAGCCAGGCTGGGCCGTTTCCGGGCTTGAGCTCGACGACGCGCGTGTAGTCGGCGATGGCTCCCTGGAGGTCGCCCTTCGCCTTCCGCGCGTCGGCGCGCGTTCCCCAGGCATCGGCGAGCCTCGGATCGAGCTCGATCGCTCGGGTTCCGTCCGCGATCGCTCCGTCGAGATCGCCCTTCGCCTGGCGAGCGGCGCCCCGATTGCACCAGATCTGGGCGATGCGAGAGTCGAGCTCGAGCGCCTTCTCGTAGTCGGCGAGCGCGCCGTCGAAGTCGCCGGCGGCCTTCCGCGCGGTTCCGCGGTTGCTCCAGAGCAGGGCGTTGCGCGGGTCGATCTCCAGCGCCTTCGCGTAGTCGGGGAGCGCGGCTTGGAGATCGCCCTTCCTCTGGCGCGCGTCGCCGCGCGCGCACCAGAGTCGGCCGTCGCGCGGGTCGAGCTCGATCGCCTTCGTCGAGTCTTCGATCCCGCCTTCGAGGTCGCCCTTCGCCACCCGGGCGCCCGCGCGGTTGTTCCAGAATCGAGGATCGCGCGGGTCGAGCTCGATCGCCTTCGCGAAGTCCGAGATGGCGCCGTCGAGGTCGCCGTTCTCTCGCCGCGCGGCCCCGCGGCTGCACCAGGTGTGGGCGACGCCGGGTTCGAGCTCGAGAGCCGTCGTGAAGTCCGAGATGGCAGCGTCGAGATCGCCCTTCTTCTGCCGCGCCAGCGCACGGGCTGACCATGCCGGCGCGAGGCGTTTGTCGCAGTCGATCGCCTTCCCGTAATCCGCGATCGCGCCATCGAGGTCGCGCTTCTCCGCGCGCACGTTTCCCCGAACCGCCCATGCCGGGGCATAGCTCGGGTCGAGCTCGATCGCGGTCGAGGCATCCGCGAAGGCCCCATCGAGGTCGCTCTTCGCCCAACGCGCGACGCCGCGGTTGTGGTGCGCGATCGCTCCTCGCGGGTCGAGCGCGATCGCCTTCGTGAAGTCCGCGATGGCGCCGTCGAGGTCGCCCGCCTCGCGCTTCGCCTTCCCGCGGTTGGTCCAGGGCGCCGACATGAGCGGGTCGAGATCGATCGCCATCCCGTAGTCCGAGATGGCGCCGCTCGCGTCGCCCTTCATGGCCCGCGCGCGTGCTCGCTCCGTCCACGCATAGGCGAAGCGAGGGTCGAGCTCGATCGCCTTGTCGAGGGCGGCGATCGCGGGAGGGATCTCTCCCTTCTCGCGACGCGCGGTTCCGAGGCAGGCCCAAGCCGAAACGCTTCGCGGATCGAGCTCGAGCGCCTTCTCGTAGTCCGCAATCGCGCGATCGACGTTCCCCTTGTCCAGGTGCGCGCCTCCCCGGCCGACCATGAGATTCGCCGAGCGCGGGTCGAGCGCGATCGCCTTGTCGAAGTCCGCGATCGCGCGCTCGAAATCGCCCTTGGACCGGCGTGCGAGCGCGAGGTTGGCCCAGGGCACCGGGCTTCTCGGGTCGATCTCGAGGGCCTTCGTCAGGTCGGCAATCGCGTGATCGAAGTCGCCCTTCTCCTGCCACGCGATCCCGCGGCTGTTCCAGGCCACGACGAGGAGCTGGTCGCGATCGAGCGCCTTGGTGAAGTCCGCGATCGCGCCGGCGAGATCGCGCTTCTGGTAACGCCGTTCGCCGCGTTCGCAGTATTCGATCGCGGACGAAGGCTCCCCGTCTTCGTGCCCCGGCGTCCTCGCGTAGAACCGGTGCACCTGTCGCCAGAAGTCCGAATCCGCGCCGAATCGCATGCGCGCCGCCTCGACGAGCGCGACCGCCCGGTCGGTCCCGAGCTGGCAAAGCGCGATCGCTGCCGGCGCCGCTCGGCTCCCGTCTTCGTCCGCGAAGACATAGCGACCGAGAGCTTCGACGGCCTCCTCGCCGGCCGGGCCCTTGGAGAGGCGGATCCAGCCGAGCGCCTCGCACGCGATCACGGCGAGCACGGCCCCATCCGCCTGGAGCTCGCCCCCCTGTCGCGCCGCCACGATCTGCCGGAAGGGTCGCGGCTTCTCGGACCGTCCGCGGCGCTCGTCCACTTCGCGGCCCTCGACCTCGCGCTCGGCAAGGGAGAGATCGGATCCCACCGCCTGCTCGAGCGCCGCGCCGGGTCTCAGGCGGTCCCATGCCGACACCGCGGCCTCGACCCTCGGCGTTCGGGCGTCGAGGTAAGCCGCGTGGGTCACGCGTCGGAGCCGCGCCGTGATGGCGTCGAGCTCCGACACGATGAGAGCGACCGTCTGGGGCTCGGGGAAGCGGACGAGAGCGAAGAGGGCGCCGTTCGACCCACCGAGGTCCTTGAGCCGGCCGCGGCGTGCCGCGTCGAGGATCGCCTCGACCCTCAGGCGGTGGTCGCGCTCGACCTCGGTGCGCGCGTTGGCGACCACGTCGAGCGCGGTCCGCGCACGGGAGTCGTGCGCGTCGTCCATGTGGAGCTCGCCTGCCCGCGCGAACGCGCTGGCCGCGAGGTCCCATTGCTCGGCCTCGAGCGCGACCTCGCCGAGCGCGAAGGCCGTGTCGAAGAGGCGCGCGCGCGCGTCGGCGTCGTCCGACACGAGAGCAAGGCTCACGGCCGCCTCGCGGGCGTCGAGCGCCTTCGCGAGCACCGGTACCAGCCTCGCTTGCCGCGCCGCCGCCTCGACGTCGGAGGAGAGCTTCGGCGTGTCCCGACGAGCCTTCTGGAGCGCCTCCCAGCGGCCCTCCGCGTTCCCGCGGGCAGCGCGGACGAGGGCATTCCGCGTCCCGCGCGCCGTCGCCAGCGCGACGACACCGAGCGCCACGACGAGCGCCACGGCCAGCGCGGCGAGAGCGGTCGAGACCTTGTTCCGCCTCGCCCGGCGCGCGAAACGCTGGAGCGGTCCGATCGGCCTTGCTTCGATCGGATCCCCGGCAAGGAAGCGGTCGAGCTCGTCCGCGAGCGCGAGCGCGCTCGGGTAGCGGCGCGCCTTGTCCTTCTCCAGACACTTGAGGCAGATCGTCTCGAGGTCGCCCGAAGCGCGCGCGTTGATCTTCCCGGGAGGAACGGGTTCCTTCGTGAGCACGGCCACGATCATGTTCACGTCCGTCTCGCCGGAGAACGGAGGTCTTCCGGTGAGAACGTGGTAGAGCGTCGCCCCGAGGGAGTAGACGTCGGCGCGCTCGTCGGCCGCCTCGCCGTTGGCTTGCTCGGGCGGCATGTAGGCCGGCGTGCCCATCGAGGCGCCGGTCTTCGTGAGCCTCGTCCCGGCTCCCTTGATCGCGGCGAGCCCGAAGTCGAGCACGAACGGGCGCTCGCTCGCATCGATGATGATGTTCTGAGGCTTGAGGTCGCGATGAACGACTCCCTGGGAGTGCGCGTAGTGGGCCGCGCGCGCCACGTCTCGCACGACCTCGAGCGCTCGGTGGAACGCGATCCTCTCCGCGCCGGGACGCAGCCTCGCTTCGAGCGAGCGGCCGGGCACGTAGTCCATGGCCATGTAGTGCCGGCCCTCGAACTCGCCGGCTTCGTGAACGGAGACGATGCCGGGGTGACGGAGCCGGGCGGCGGCCTCGGCCTCTCTCTTGAAGCGAGCCACCGCGGCCTCGTCGACGCCCTCGCCCGGCAGGATCGTCTTGAGCGCGACGACGCGCCGGAGCCGGTCGTTCCATGCGCGGTAGACGACTCCCATGCCGCCCTTCCCGAGCTCGGAGAGAAGCAGGAACGGGCCGAAGCGCCTCGCGGGGTCGGCGCGGGCTCGCTCGACCTCGGCGGCCAGCCCCGGGTCGGCACATGCGCCGGCGCTCGCCGGTCGATCCGAGACCGTGCGCGGAGCGCTCGCTCGAGCGGCCAGGGCGGGCCGTGTCGGCGCCTCGGCGGCCTCGAGCGCCGTTTCGGCGATGGGAGCCAGCTCGGGAGCGCGGACCCTCCCGCGGCAATCAGGGCACGTTCCCTCTCTCCCCGCGTCTCTGGGTGAGAACGGGATCGCGCGCCCGCAGCCCGGACAGTGGAAGACGGCCACGAACGCTCCCCGACTCACTCTGGCAGCGTTCGAACCGACCTGCCAGCTGGAGAGGTCGTCGGCATTGTCGACGGCGAGACCTGACGCGGCCGCTTACTTCGGAGGAGGAGGCGCGGCGCCCGGCTGCACCGGCGCCGGCGGGAGGATCGGCGCGAGCATCGTCGGCAGGCCCACGATCATCTCGAAGTGGTTCGGGTTCGAGACGTCCTCGGCCGCGACGGAGCCGTTCTGCTGGGAGCTCTCGTCGGGGACGAGGTCGAGCCTCACCTTGACCGCGAGCGGGACGCGGTCGGTCTCGCTCCACTCGTCGTCCTTCCAGGACTTGTCCTTGGGATCGAGGTAAGAGAACGCGAGGGACTTGATCCCGCTCGCGACCTGGCCGAGCGGAGCCGCCGCGAGAGGGTCGCCGCCCTCGTGCGCGACGGCGCTCCGGTAGAGCGAGAGGACGCCTCCCTGCCCCTCGGACTTCAAGCGATAGGAGATCCGCGTGAACCAGGGGCGCCTTCCCGTCGTCGCGTCGGGAGGAGAGAGAGAGACGGTCACGAAGGAGACGCGGTCGGCCGCGCCGTATCCCTCGCTCGAGCGCTCTCCCTTGAACGCCGGGCCTCCGAGGGCGTAGCAGTAGCACCCCTCGAGGTCGCGGCGGAGGATCGAGAGGATTCCGTACCCGGTCTTCTCCCGCTGGAGCTGCTCCTGGATCCGCTGGTCCGTGTCGAGGGTCGAGACGAGGATCCCCCCGACCATCGCGAGGACGAGCGCCGTGATCGCTCCCGCGATCAGGAGCTCGATGAGCGTGAAGCCGGCTCTCCTCCCTCGTCTTCTCATTTCTTCTGCGCGTCCTTCAGGTCCGGCGGGTCGACGATCGTCGTGAGCTTGATCGTGCCCTGGCCCGGCTGCCCGGGAGAGGAAGGAGCCGTGTCCGAGGGATAGGTCACGGTCACGGTGATGACGTGATACTTCTCCGTGGGAGAGTCGCCGACTCCCACGGTCTTCTCCTCGCGCGCGAGGGACCACTGGAAGGTCTCGTGGCCCTCGATCGGCCCGCCCTGGCTCGTCTCGGTGCCTGAGACGACGCTCTCCAGCTTCGCCCGGCACGCCTCGCGCGCCACGCGGAGGTTGCTCGCCTCTCCCGCGATCGCGATCCCGTTCGAGACCGCCGCGGCGATCGTCACGAGAGCGAACGCCACGATCGCGACCGCGAGCAGGAGCTCGAGGAGCGTGAAGCCGCGCGCTCGCCCCAGGCTATTGCGGCGCAAGCTGCGTCCACCCGAGCTTCTCGTTCCCGAAGTCGATCGTCCGCGTGAGCGCGTTGAAGCGGACCGCGATCGGCGGGTCGGAGGTCGCGATCCCGTTTTGGTTCCTGAGCCTCACGAGCACCGAGTGGCTGCCCTCCTCTCCCGTGGGCGAGAAGGGGACGATGATCGTGCCCGAGGTCGCTTCCTTCCCCGACGGGAGCGAGACGGAGTCGATCACGATGTCGTCCGGGAGCGTCTCCGGCGTGAGCGTCTCGCG
Source organism: bacterium (assembly GCA_016200955.1). Taxonomy (GTDB): domain Bacteria; phylum Planctomycetota; class J058; order J058; family JACQDU01; genus JACQDU01. The sequence continues at coordinate 1,106 of JACQDU010000133.1, read as the reverse complement.
CCCCTCGTAGGAGACGGGCGGTGGAGGAGGAGGCGGCAGCGCGGGCTTCGATGTCCCGCTCGTGCTCGAGCTCGGCGTGGGAGTGGATCCCTCCGGGATGACCGGCGCCGGCCCGTGCTCCGCGTCGATCGGCGGCGGAGGAGGCGCGTTCGGGTCCTTCGCCTTCGTGTCGGCCGGCGGATCGGACGTCGCGAGGATCACCCAGTAGGTGCGGTGCTCGAGGTCGTACTCGATCGCGACCTCCTTGCCCTGGGCGATCGCCTGCCCTTGCGCGAGCTCGACGGTGGACGCGATCCTCCGCGCCGCCGAGCGCAGGCGGTAGCGCGGCGACATGCCGTCGATGTTCGGGATCACGACGAACAGCACGAGCCCTATGATCCCGAGCACGACGAGGAGCTCGATCATGGTGAAGCCCGTCCTGAGCTTCGCCCTGGGATCGCGGGCTCTCTCGTCGCGACGTCGCATGGCTTACTGTCCGGTGTTCGTGTCGATCTGGTTGATGTTCGCGGTCGTCAGGTCCTGGTTCTCGCCGACGCCGCCGGGCGCTCCGTCGGCCCCGTACGACGTGATCAGGTAATTGGAGCTCGAGAGAGGCGGCGTGTAGATGTAGTCGTTGCTCCACGGATCCTTGGGTGCCGGCGGAGCGTCCTTGATGTAAGGACCTGCCCAGTTCTTGACGCCGCCCGGCTGCGTCCAGAGGTCCTCGAGCCGCTGCGGGTATCGGCCCGTGTTCAGCTTGAACATGTCGATCGCGTCTCGCAGGACCTTGAAGTCGGTCTGGACCTTCACGACCTTCGCCTTGTATGTCTGGCCCATGAGGTTCAGGGCCACCACCGTCGCGAGGAGGCCCATGATCGCGACGACCACCATGAGCTCGATGAGCGAGAAGCCGCTCTGGCGGCTCGCGCGCGCGCGACGGCGAGCGACCTCGGGGCGAGCGATGGCGAGGATCATGGAGACCTCCTTCACGTGACTCTTTGACGCGCAGCGACGCCTGCGGTTCAGCCCATTAAAGCACGGGCTTCCTTGCACGCCTTGCCTTCTTTGGGAGAGCTTGTTTGCACCAGATGGGGGCTTTACGCGCCCCCCGCTCGGATTCCGCGGCG
>JACQDU010000752.1 GCA_016200955.1 bacterium | reverse complement strand
TGGGCTTTCCTGACCGATCGGCCGCAGGACATGGACGAGCTCGGACTCTTTAACGTCGCCTACATGTTCGCGCGAGAGGGATCGCTCTCGTTTCCCGCGCAGCTCCAGTACGACAGGTTGTCGGTCCATCCGCCCACGCATTACCTCGAGGTCGGCAGCGCGCTCCGCGCGGGCCTCTCTCCTTACTACGCGGAGGCGCTTCCCGCGTTCCTCGTGCTCGTCCTCGCGCTCTCGGTGATCTGTGCGAGCGCCTTCCCCGACGGGCACAAGCTCGCTCTCCTCTTCGGCGTCTTCGGGACGTGGGTCGTCCACGGGATCGCCCGCTCCGACCTCGAGATCGTCCACTTCGGGTTCGGCATGCGGCCGGAGCTCCACATGTCGCTCGCGTGGTTCGCGGGGCTCGTGGCGCTCGAGAACGGGCGCCTCCGCGGGTGGTCGCCGCGCTGGCTCTTCCTCGGGAGCGCGCTCCTCACGTACGGCTCGACGATCCATTACCCGGCTTCCTTCGCGTGGGTGGGCGTGCTCGTCCACGTCGCCTGGGCGCTCAAGGCGCGCGGTGCGCGCGCGGGCGCGCCGATCCTCGCCGCGCTCCTCGGCGGAGCGCTCCTGGTCGGGCTCCCTTACCTGTTCCTTTGGGTGATCCCGGGCTGGAACGGGATCGTCCACGCGGTCCGCTCGCACGGAGAGGGAGGAGCGATCGGGAGCCTGACCGACAGCGTCTCGATGCACCGCTCCGTCTACGAGCATCACTACGGGATCTTCGGAGAAGGCGCTCTCGGCGTGGCGCTGCTCCCGCTGCGGCTCGGACTGCCCGTGGTCCTCCTGACGACGCCGGCCCTCCTGGTCTCTCGCTGGACGCGCGGGCTCGCGCTCGCGAGCCTCCCTTACCCTCTCTTTCTCCTCCTGTTCACGGTCTGGAAGAGCGAGCACCGCGGATACTTCATGCCCGAGCTCTCTCTCTACTTCTCCGTGCTCGTGATCGGAGCGGTCGGGGCCTCCGGTCGCTCCGCGCGAGCGCGCAGCCGCGTCGTCGTGGCCGCGAGCGCCGTCCTCTGCGCGCTGGTTCTCGCGAGCCCGATCGTGAGGCGAGCGGAGCTCCCGCCGTCCCGGCGCATGGTCGAGTCGAGCGTCGCTCGCTGGGCGGCGAAGAAGATGCTCGGGCCGGACGCGCGCGTCGCCTCGCGCATGAGCTTCTGGTATTGCACGGGAGCCGCGCATTACCGTCACATCGTCCCCGACATCTTCGCGACGAAGGTCCCGGAGAAGGAGATCGACGACTACCTGTCCAGCCTCGACGCGGTCGCCGAGGGACCGTGGCGCACCTACCACACGACGAGCCGGGGAGAGTCGGTGCCCTCCTGGTACGGGAGCGGTTTCCTCGAGCTGCGCGGCTTCTACTTCTCCGCGAGGAGCACCCAGCTCTCGTACGTCCTGCTCTCGCGACGGTCGAGGAGCGCGCCGCTCCGCGGGTTCGCGCGCCTCGCCGACCGCGAGGTCGTGTCGTTCGAGGAAGATCCCTCGGGCGACCACGTGTTCGTCGCGGCCATGGGCGATGCGAGCACGCTCAAGGACTCCGTGCCCGACGCGGTCTTCGGCGCCTTCTACGCGCTCCGGCGCGGGCCGGAGGGAGAGCACCGGGACCTCGTCACGCTCCTCGCGCCGGCTGCCGCGTACGAGAAGGCGCGAGCGGAGGTCGCGGGAGGCGCGAGCATTCGCGACGAGATTCGCGGCCGTCTCCTCCGGCTCGGGCGGGACGTGGACGTGGTCGACCTGGGAGACGACCAGCCGATCGAGTTCCTGCGGCCGATCCGGCGGTAGTCACGTTCCTCGCTCAGACCGAGAAGTAACGCGCCTGCGGGTGGTGGCAGACCACCGCGGCCGTCGAGAGCTCCGGCTCGAGCATGGCGCTCTCCGTGGCGGTGACGCCGAGCTCGTGCGCGGGGAGGAGAGCGAGGATCTTCCGTTGCTCCTGGAGCTCGGGGCAGGCCGGATAGCCGAACGAGTAGCGCGCGCCGCGATACTGCATGCGGAAGATCGCCTCGCGCGCCTTCGCGTCGGCGCCGTCGATCGCGAGCTCCTTGCGCATGCGCGCGTGGAGCATCTCCGCGAGAGCTTCCGTGCCCTCGGCGGCGATCCCCTGGAGGTAGAGCATGTCCGTGTAGCTCCCCGCGTCCTTGAGCTCGCGGATCCGCTGCGAGACGAGGGAGCCCATCGTGACCAGGAGAAGCCCGATCACGTCGTCCCGGTCATCGCGGAAGAAGTCCGCGATCGAGCGGCCGCCTCGCTCCTTCCGCGCTCGCGGGAAACGGAAGCGGACCTTCTCCTCCTTCGAGCCGGGTGCCGGGAGAACGACCACGTCATCGCCCGAGCGGCGG
>JACQDU010000758.1 GCA_016200955.1 bacterium | reverse complement strand
CCGCAGGCGAGCTCTCCCCACGCAGAGCGGCAGGCGGGGGAGAGTGATCCGCAGGCGAGCTCTCCCCACGCAGAGCGGCAGGCACGGCGTCGGGCACGGTCACGTCGCCTTTCTGCACGTGCAGGATTCTACGGCCCCTCCGCACGGGGTCCATACCGGAACGGCGCGCGGAGGACCGTGGCGCAACTCGCGCCAGGCCGTTAATCTCTCTCGGCGTGGCGGGAGCGAGATGGCGGCTCGGATAGCACTCGTCGAGGACTCCGAGGAAGTCCGCCGCTTCGCTCGCATGCTCCTCGTCCGGAAGGGATTCGAGGTCGACGAGTTCCCGGACGGCGCGGCGGCCATCGAGGCGATCGTCTCCGCCCCTCCCGACCTCGTCGTCTCCGACGTCCAGATGCCGCGGCTCGACGGGCTCGAGCTCACGCGGCGCTTGCGCGAGAAGTTCGACAAGTCTGTGCTCCCGATCGTCCTCGTCTCCGTCATGAGCGAGGAGGAGGACATCGTCCGCGGCTTCGAGGCGGGCGCGAACGACTACCTCGTGAAGCCTTACAGGAACACCGAGCTCCTCGCGAAGGTCTCGGTCCTCGCGAAGGAAGGCCCTTACCTCCGCCGTCCCGACGAGCCGACGATACCGGACGAGAAGCTCGACATCGACGAGGGCCCGAGGGACTCCGACACGCGGCTCCTCTCGCTGGGCAACAAGGCCGAGGCCGAGGTCAAGTACTTCTTCGACAAGTACGAGATCCGGGGAGAGTACGGCCGCGGCGGCATGGGGACCGTCTACCGCGCGATCAAGAGAGACGACGGGCGGCAGGTCGCGCTCAAGGTCCTCTCGCCGCGCCTCTCCGAGAGCCGCACCGCGATCGCCCGCTTCCTCCGGGAGATCAAGGTCCTCTCCGAGATCGACTGCGCGAACGTCGTCCAGGTCTTCGACCACGGCTACGACAACGGCCGTTACTTCCTGGCCATGGAAGCCGTCGAGGGAGACGCTCTCGACCGCATGGTCCAGAAAGACGGACCCCTGGGAGAGCGGGTCACGGCGAACATCTTCGCGCAGACCGCCCGCGCTCTCCAGGCGATCGCGGAGAAGGGCCTCGTCCACCGCGACGTGAAGCCCGCGAACATCCTCCGGCGCTCCGACGGGACCGTGAAGCTCGTGGACTTCGGCCTCGCGAAGCACGAGCACGACCAGTCGGGCCTCTCCGAGTCGGGCTATGCCCTCGGGACGCCCTATTACATCGCCCCCGAGATCATCGAGGGAGGGAAGCCCGACGCCCGGAGCGACCTCTTCGCGCTCGGCGTCACCATGTTCGAGGTCCTCGCCGGCGTGAGGCCGTTCGCGGGAGCGGTGCCTTACCAGATCTTCAAGCTCATCGTCTCGGGCCCTCGCCCGGACCTCCGCGACCACAGGCCGTCTCTCTCGAACGCGCTCATCCTCATCGCGGAGAAGCTCCTCGAGCGGGATCCGCTCAAGCGGTACCAGCACGCCCATACCGTCGAGGCGGACCTCGTGGAGCTGGAGAAGCGGCTGCCGTAGGCTCGATCCCTCCCTGGGTCCACCTCAAACCTCCTGGGCGCATCCCTCTGTGCCAACATGAAGTGAGACACCGGCTCCCCCAGAATTAGTGAGCAGGGCGGGGAGCGAGTACCGTGAAGAAAGCCCGAGTGAACGGGACCACCGCGGAATTCGTGGTCGATACGAGCAACGCGCGAAGCGGTTTCCATTCGATCTCGCTGACGGTTCTTGCCCACGAGCGCAGCTCGCACGGTTCGTTCCTGTCCGCGAGGGATCCAGCGAGATCTTCGTCTACGACCCCGACATGAAGATCATCGACGAGAGATGAGACCCGCTCCCCGCGTCGCGCCCTCGCCCGGCACTTTTTTTGGTTCACTAAGACAAGCATGACCCTCACGGAAGACCTCGCGCGGTTCGCCGCCGAGATCCGCTTCGAGGACCTCCCTCCGCGCGTCGTCCGGCTCGCGAAGCGGCAGATCCTCGGCCTCCTCGGAGCGGCCTTCGCCGGCCTGCGAGCCGGAGGAGTCCAGACGATCGCGCAGGCGATCGGGAAGACGGCCGCGCCCTCCTCCACCGGCAACGACCTCGCGCGCGCGCGAGCGACGGCCCTCGCGTTCCGCGAGAAGACGAGCCTCGAAGACGCGGCTTACCTGAACGCGTGCGCGTCGATGGCGCACGACATGGACGACTACGTCGTCTTCGGCCACACCGGCCACTCCGCCGTCTTCGCCGCTCTCGGAGCGGGAGAAGCTCTCGGTCGCCCGGGGAAGGACGTTCTCGCGGCGATCGTCGCGGCGAACGAGCTCGGAGGGAGGCTCGGGGCCTCGTGCCTCGTCGGGCCCCAGAACGGGCAGCTCTGGAGCTACGTCCACCAGCTCGGAGGAGCCGCGGCGACGGCGCGCCTCCTCGGCCTCGACGCTCGCACGACGAGGCACGCGATCTCGCTCGCTCTCGCTCAGCCGACGTTCGGGCTCTGGCCGGCGTTCATGGGGCCGGACTCGAAGCTCACGACGGCGGCCGAACCTCTCCGCTCGGGTGTGCGCGCGGCGTTCCTCGCGCAGGCGGGGCTCACCGGACCCGGCGAGATCCTCGACGGGAGAACGGGCCTCCTCGGGAGGATCCCGTTCGTGCCTCTCCCTGGCTTCCTCTCGGGCCTCGGGCGGGCGTGGCTCACGGAGACGCTCTCGATCAAGACGACGCCCGGGTGCGCTTACGTGACGGCGCCGGTCGTCGCGGCGTGCGAGGCGATCTCGGCCCTCAAGAAGTCTCGCGGGAAGACGTTCGACCAGGACGAGGTCGAGAAGATCGTCGTGAGAGCGACCTTCCTGACGGTCGAGATGGACGGGCTCTCTCATCCCTACATCTCGGCCGTCGCCGCCGGAGGAGCGGGGGCCCCCGTCCTCACGCCGGTCGTCGTGAACTTCTCGACGCCTCTCTCGATCGCCGTCGCTCTTCTGGACGAGGGAGAGCTCTCGCCCGACGCCCTCGCGGAGGAGCGGCTCGCGCGCGACCAGGAAGTGATCCTCCGCCTCTCGCGGCGCGTCTCGGTCGAGCACGACACGGAGAGAACCGCGCTCCTCCTCCACGAGTGCGACCGCGTGCTCGACGTCGCCGCTCTCCTCGCCGGAGTTCCTCTGGGAGAGATCGCCCGCGGCGTCCAGCAACAGCGAGCGCTCCACGACGGATCGGGAACGGCGTCCGCGCTCGCCCGCGCCGCCCAGGTCGTGCGAGGGCTCGGGAGCGACGGCCGTTCCTTCGCGCGGCGCCTCGTCCAGACTCGCGCGACGCGCGCGATCGAGCGCGTGGGCCGCGCCGTCGCCCACGCCTTCGAGGAAGTGATCCCTCACGGCGACCAGGACCACCCGCCGCGGCGCGAGAAGAAGCCTCTCCCGCGTTACGACCTGGGAGAGCACCCCGTCGCTTCTTTCCGGGCCCTGTTCTCCGCTCACGTCGCCCTGCACACTCGCGAGGGCGCGATCTTCGAGGCGAGCTGCGAGATCCCTCCCGGTGCCGCCGGCCGCGACGAGGCCGAGACCGACAAGCTCGCGGGCGAGAAGCTCGTCCGCCACGCCACTCCCGTGCTGGGAGAGAAGGCCGCTCGCCGGCTCGAGTCGATCGTGCTCGGGCTCGAGGAGGAGAAGGACCTCGCCGCGATCTCGGAGACGGTCGCACGCGGCCGGGCGATCGCTTGAGTGCCGGTCGATCCTCTCAGCCGCGTTCGCGCCAGACGGCAACCGCAATCTCCTCGAGCCATGCGCCGAACCTCGCCGGATCTACGAGAGTCGTGAGTCGCTCGTAGGCACGCGTGAAGACCTCTCGGATGAGGTCTTCGTCCGTTGCCCGATCGGGCGCGAGCCGAGACAGGAGCAGCGCGACGTCCCGGTAGTGCCGCTCCGCGAGGTTGCAGAACGCTTCACGGTTCCCGGCCTGGGCACACTGCACGAGCACGGCATCACAGCCGCGCAGGCGGTCGAGGCAGATCTGGAGGGCGATGTGGTAGAGCCACCCGCCGAACTTCCAGGGCTCACGGAGCGAATCGAGCGCGCGGTAAGCGCGAACGAACGCTTCCTGGACGACGTCCTCCACGTCCGAGCGGCTCTTGATCTTCTGGCAAGCGAGGATCGAAACCATCCGGTAATACCGGTCCGCGAGCTGCCCGAAGGCGTCTTTGCTCCCTGCCCTCGTGACGGCAACCAGCTCGGCGTCCGAGCATCCCCTGTCTGCCACGCTTCCAGTCTAGAGGAGCGTGGGCACGCTGCAACGTAGCTACTCCTTCCAGGGCGTCGCCTCGTCTCCAATGTCCAGAAGCTACGCCATGACCTCGAGACGTGGCTCAACGGGGTCTCTCCCCTTGAGAACCTCGCGAACGCGAGCTAAGTAAACAGCGGAGCGTCGAAGCATGGGAATCGGAACCTGCAACAACCATCCGAACCTCGCGGCGAGCTATCACTGCGCTCAGTGCCACAAGCCGCTATGCGACCGCTGCATCGTGAACAGCAAGTTCTGCTCGCTCGCCTGCAGCGCGAAGAACGCTCAATTCGAGGCGAACTACAAGAGGCCCGCCGAGCTCAGGCGCAGCGCGATCCCGGGGATCCTGTTCTTCCTGGCGGTCGCGGGCGGGCTCTACTACCTCCTCCACTATCACTTCCACTACTTCTAGATGGACGCTGACCTGAGAGCGCTCGAGCGGGCCATCGAGAGCGGCGGCCCGGCCGAGCGGCTCGCCCTCGCGAGCGCTCTCGAGAGAAGGGGGCGCGTTGACGAGGCGCTCTCGGTCCTCTTGCCCGCCTGCGAGGACGCCACGGTTCGCCGCGAGATCGGGCGCTTCCCCGCGTGGGGCCACCCGGAGGGAACGGGAGGGAACACGCGGTTCGTCGATCTCCCGCCTCTCGCGGCGGCGCCGCGTCTCCTCTGGGCGACCCGTCCGTTCGGTTCGCGAGAGTCGCTCCTCGTGAGCCCGCTCGGGGTCGTCACGGGGCTCCGGGATCGGGGAGAGTCGTGGACGATCGTCCTCGACGCCGAGACCGGCGCCGACCGGAAGTGGCCCGAAGCCAGCGAGAGCGCGCCTCAGTTCATCGCGGGAGACGTGCTCGTGGTGTCGCAGGCGAAGGGCCGCCTCGCGGGCCGCGACCTCTGGACGGGCGCCGAGCTCTGGTCGGAGAAGACGGACGAGGGCACAGCGGTCCACGCCGACGGGCTCGTGGCCTTCCTCTCGGAAAGGCGGAAGGGGGTCGTGGGTCTCGCGCTCACGGACCCGAGGAAGCCGCCCAGGAAGCTCTGGAAGCACGACATCTCGGCCTCGCTCCGGCGCTCTTACTTGCCGAGACCGGTCGTCGCGGTCTCCTCCCGCGAGACCGTCGTCGTCGTGGAGTCGATCCCCGGCCTCTCGAAGGAAGACGCCGGGATCGTCCTCCACGGCGCGACGGGGAAGACTCGCTGGACGTTCACGGGAGGATGCGGCATCGCCGACGCGAGCGCGGTCCTCGCTCTCAAGGACGAGGAGAGCTCCCGCCACGAGCTCCGGGACCTCGCGGGAGAGCGCGTCTGGACCGCGCGCTTCGATGAAGCTCCCGTCGTCCTCTCTCCCGACTTCGTGATCGTGCCGAGGGAAGGCCGCGTCCCGGGAGGCCTCGAGACGAGCGCGGCTCTCCTCGACCGGAAGACGGGCCAGAGGAGAGCGTGGCTCCCGAAAGGCGGGAGACGCCACGTCTGCGCCTCGCGCGACGTGGTCTACGGCTACGACGGGCCGACATGGGACGACCTCACGTGCGAGGGGCACGCGGGTGTGGGCTCCGACCGGATCTACGCGGAGCACGACTGGTCCTCTCAAGCGATCACCGCCGCGACGATCGCGGGCGAGGTCGCCTGGCGCTTCCCGACGAAGCCGCCGATCGCGGAGGAGATCATCGCTCTCGCGCCCGCCTCGCGGCGGCTCTACGGCCTCACGGCCGGGGGCACGGTCTTCTGTCTCGGGTGAGTCGATCCGCGGCCACGCTCCCTCGAAAGCGCCCGCTTGTGGCGATGCGAGACCACGTCTAGGATGCTCCCCGTGATCTCGAAGACCCCCGGCCGCTCCCTGTGCGCGATCGTCCTCGCCATCGGCGGAGCAGCTCTCCCGCTCCACGCGCCCGCGCGAGCGCAGGAGGCGAGGAAAGGCGACGACCCTCCGCGCGTCGCGTCCCCGGACCCGGCGCCGACCAAGCGCGAGACTGCCGCGACCTCGCGCATCTCGGTCAAGAGCGACCCCGACGACGCCGTCGTGCTCCTTTTCTCCCGCGACGAGGTCAAGTCCGCCGGGACCGCGGGCGCCGACACGCTCGGACACGGAGGGAAGGTCGAGGACCGCCTCGAGCGCGTGCTCGGACGGACGCCGCTCGATGCGGTCGTGCCCGCGGGGCAGGCCGTCATCGCGATCGCGAAGGACGGATACATCCTCAAGGTCGAGCCCGTCGAGCTGCAGGACGGCGCGACCTCGCGGCTCGAGGTCCGGCTCTCGAAGGACATCGCCGTCCCATACGGGATCTCGTTCAAGGACGCTCCCGAGATCACGAAGACGCCGGCGGAGACCGACCAGCTCCTCGGCTGGATCCTCGCGAACGTCGTCCAGCACTTCCTGGAAGAAAAGGACCCGCGCGCCCTCGTGGACGGGACGGCGAAGTCGGTCGTCGCCGCTCTCTCCGCCGTCCGCGAGCGCGAGTCTCTCCTGAGAAAGGAGCTGGGCGATAGCACGCGCCTCCGGTTCTACCGGGACGAGATCGACCTGCGCGACTACCCAGAGCTCTCTCTCACGGAGACGGATCAAGGCGGAGGGAAGAAGCGCTGGGAGCTGGGCGCGGGCAAGATCGCCGTCGAGGGCGTGACCGACCCCGCGGATCTCAGGACCTACACGAGGAAGCTCCACGAGGTCCTCGCCTTCGTCCGGAACAAGTGGGACGTGGGAGGGAAGCTCAAGGAGAGCATGCTCTCGGGCCCCTGCATCGAGGCGCTCCTCGGAAGCCTCGATGACGCTCACACGCACTTCCTGCCGCCGTCGGCGTGGAAGGACATGGGAGACGAGGCGACCGGGACTTTCGGCGGGATCGGCGTCGTCGTCGGAGTCCGCGACGGCAAGATCACCGTGATCGCTCCCATGGAGGGGACGCCGGGCGAGAAGGCCGGCCTCCTCGCGGGCGACCGGATCGTCGCGATCGACGGGCGCTCGACCGACACCATGACTCTCACGGAGACCGTGAAGGTCCTGAGAGGGCCGGCCGGCTCCAAGGTCGAGCTCGGCGTGCGCCGCGGGACCGCCGCGCCGTTCAAGGTCTCGCTCACGCGGGCGAACATCGCGATCCGCTACACGAAGCACCAGATGCTCGAGGACGGCGGGACCAAGATCGGGTATCTCAGGATCACGTCCTTCATGTACGAGAAGCTCGACGACGAGGTCGAGAAGGCGCTCGACTCCCTCGAGAAGGACGGCATGGAAGCCCTAGTCGTCGACCTCCGGAACAACCCGGGAGGCCTCCTCCAGGAAGCGGCCCGGATCCTCGACATGTTCGTCCAGAAAGACGGCGTGATCGTCACGACCCGCGGGCGCTCGCCGCTCGTGGACGAGAAGCTCAAGAAGATCGCGGCCTCCGGCGGGAAGAAGCGGCCTCGCTACCCGATCGCCGTCCTCGTGAACGAGGGAAGCGCGAGCGCGAGCGAGATCCTCGCGGGCTGCCTCCGCGAGCACGACCTCGCCGTCCTGGTGGGCGAGCGCACCTTCGGGAAGGGCTCCGTCCAGCGAGTCCTCCCCTTCGAGGAGTATCAGTGCGCGCTCGTGCTGACGATCGCGACGTATCACCTGCCGAGCGGCATGACTCCTCACAAGAAGGGGATCCACCCCGACGTGGCGGTCGCGATCACCGACGACGAGAAGATCAAGGTCGCCATGCGCAGCGTCTACTCGAAGACCGACGAGAAGGACCGCCAGCTCGAGACGGCGATCGCGGAGCTCAAGAAGAAGCTCTCGAAGTAGCGCTCCCCCTCGTCCTGAGCGTCCTTCGACTACGGCCGCGCTTCGCGCGGCCTACGCTCAGGACGATCGGGAGTCGAGCCTAGAACCGCTTCTCGAGGAGAACGACGTTCCCGCGCTCGTTCCAGGTGACCTGGTCCATGATCCGACGGGCGAGGTGAATGCCGAAGCCGCCGGGCCGCTTGCCGTCCTTCTCGCGCTTCTCGATCGTCGCGATCGGATCGAGCGTCGGGTCGGGGATCGCTTCGGGGTCGAAGCCGCGGCCCTCGTCGGCGATGCGGATGAGGACGCGGTCCTGGAGGAGCTTCCAGGCCACGCGGATCGTCGTGCCCTTGTCGAGCTTGTTGCCCCACTCGATCGCGTTCTGGCCCAGCTCCTGGACCGCGATCTTGAGCTCGTTCCGCGCCTTCTCGTCGAGGCGAGAGGCGAGGATCGCATCGCAGAACTCCTGGAAGCGGTCGAGGTACTCCTGCCGCGAGGGAGCCGTGAGCTCGACCCAGCCGTCCTCGCTCCGGACCTCGCCCTGGGCCGGTCCGGAAGCCGCCTCCGCGAGAGCGGCTTTCACGACGGTGAGGAGCTGGTCCCTCGTGAACGGCTTCCTGAGGAACCGGTAAGCGTCGTTCTTGAAGCACTCCTCGATCGTGTCGGGATCGGGGACGGCCGTGATGATCACGACCGGCACCGAGGGGAGCCGGGCCTTGATCTCGCGGAGGAGCTCCTCTCCCGAGAGGAGAGGCATGTTGATGTCCGTGATGACGAGGTCGTAGTTCCCGCCCGAGACGAGGTGCGAGAGGGCAGCCTGCCCGTCGGGAAAGGCGGCGGCCGCGTAGCCGTCGCTCTCGAGGAGACGGACGAGGATCGTGCGGATTCCCGGTTCGTCCTCGGCTATGAGGACCCGTGCCTTCGTCATTTCCCGCCGCGCGGCGAGAGTAGCCACCCGGCCGCGTTGACACAAGCGGAGCGCACGTGTTAGGAAAGCCCGCCGAGCCTCGTCGAGCTCGAGGCCTCTCGCGCGCCTTGAACGCTCGCGCGCGCTCGCGCGTCCAAAGGACGGAGGCCCAACATGGCTCGCAGCTCCCGTCTCATCGCCGGCGGGGCAGTCCTCGCGCTCCTCTCGGCTTCGCTGTTCGCCTACTGCGCCCGCGCGGGCGAGAAGCCCAAGCCCTTCCCGAAGGTGGAGATCCTCTACAACACGCTCGAGAGCCACCGCGCGATCGCCGAGGCGCTCGCCCAGATGTGGAAGGACGAGCTCCACGTGAACGTGGGCCTCGCGAACACCGAATGGAAGGTCTACCTCGACAAGATGCGGGACCTGGATTACCAGATCGCGCGCGCGGGCTGGGTCTTCGACTACAACGACCCCCACAACATCTTCGAGTGCTGGCAGACGGGGAACGGCAACAACCGCACCGGCTGGAGCAACAAGAAGTACGACGAGCTCATCGAGAAGGCCACGCTCGTCCGCGACAACGCCGAGCGCTGGAAGGTCTACCAGGACGCCGAGCGGCTCGCCGTGGACGAGGCCCCGATCCTCCCGATCTACATCTACGTCAACAAGAACATGCTCTCGCAGAAGGTGAAGGGCTGGTACGACAACGTCCTCAACACTCACCCCTACGACGCGATCTGGATCGAGGAGGACGGGAAGGTCGCTCCGCCCGACCGGCAGAAGCTCAACTTCAACAACGGCGCCGAGCCGCAGACGCTCGACCCCGCGATCATGTCGGGCGTTCCCGAGAGCCGGATCGCGATCGCGCTCTACGAGGGCCTCACCCGCTACGACCCGAAGGACCTCCACCCGATCCCGGGAGTCGCCGAGAGCTGGGAGATCTCCGAGGACGGCAAGACCTACACGTTCCACCTGCGGCCCGACGCGAGGTGGTCGAACGGCGACCCCGTCACCGCGAGCGACTTCGTGTACTCCTGGCTCCGCGTGATCGACCCGACGCAGCTTCCGCAGCCCGCCGAGTACGCGCAGGTCTTCGACTGGATCGAGGGCGCCAAGCCCGTGATCCACGGCGACGTCAAGACGTGCGATCCGACAAGGATCGGCCTTGACGCGAGAGACGCCCGGACGCTCGTCGTCCGGCTGGCGGCTCCGTGTCCTTTCTTCCTCAACCTCTGCGCCCACTCGACCTACTACCCCGTCCATCGAGCGACGGTCGAGAGGCACGGCCAGAAATGGACGCGCCCCGAGAACATCGTCGGCAACGGCCCGTTCATCCTCAAGCAATGGGAGCTCTCGGCGAAGATCGTCTTCGGCCCGAGCCCGACGTACTGGGGCCACGAGAGAGTCAAGCTCCACGAGATCACGTTCTTCCCGATCGACAGCCAGGACACGGCGCTCAACAAATTCCTCGCGGGCGAGTGCGACTGGCTCGACGACGTCCCGATCGCGCGCGCGGACGAGGTCAAGAAGAACCCGTGCTTCCGCGCCTCTCCGTTCCTGACGATCTACTTCTATCGCTTCAACTGCACGAAGCCTCCCTTCGACGACCCGCGCGTGCGGCGCGCGTTCTCGATGGCCGTGGACAAGAAGACGATCTGCAGCAAGGTCGAGCGGTTCGGCGAGATCCCGCTCAAGGGAGTCTGCCCGCCTTGCGGTAATCCGCCGTACAAGGGCGTGCCTGGCCTGCCCTACGACCCCGAGGGCGCGCGGAAGCTCCTCCGCGAGGCCGGATACGAAGTCCCCTGAGACCGCATGCTCAAGTACATCCTGAGACGCCTCGTCACCGCACCGCTGGTGATCTTCCTCCTCCTCGTCATCACCTTCACCATGGTGCGCGTGGCGCCGGGCTCTCCCTTCTCGTCCGAGAAAGCGACGCCGCCCGAGATCCAGGAGCGGCAGCGGGCCTTCTACCACCTCGACAAGTCGATCCCCGTCCAGTTCATCTACTACCTCGGGAACGTCGTCCGGGGTGATCTCGGGCCCTCGCTCAAGTACAAGGACCTCACGGTCAACGAGATCATCTCCCGGCACTGGTTGCCCTCCTTCGTCCTCGGGACCACGGCCATGGCGCTCGCGCTCGTCATGGGCATGACCGCGGGGATCCTCGCCGGGCTCAAGCCGAACTCGCGCTGGGACTATTCCTCCATGACGATCTCGATGGTCGGGATCACGCTCCCCGCGTTCGTCACGGGGCCGCTCCTCGTGGTCGTGTTCTCGCTCAAGCTCGGGTGGTTCCGCGTGTCGGGCTGGGACGCGAACGGGTTCTCGAAGGACATCGTGCTGCCCGCGATCACGCTCTCGCTTCCTTACGCGGCGCGCATCGCTCGCCTCATGAGAGCGGGCCTCCTCGAGGTCGTGAATCAGGACTACATCCGCACCGCGCGAGCGAAGGGCCTGAGAGAGCATGTCGTCGTCCTCCGCCACGCGCTCAAGGGAGCGCTGCTCCCCGTCGTCTCCTTCCTCGGGCCCGCGGTCGCTTTCATCATCACGGGCTCGCTCGTGGTCGAGACGATCTTCCAGGTCCCGGGCCTCGGCCGGCAGTTCACGCAGAGCGCGCTCAACCGCGACTACGGGCTCACGCAGGGGCTCGTCGTCTTCGTCGGGACGCTCCTCGTCGTCCTGAACCTCGTCGTGGACGTGGCCTACGGCTTCCTCGACCCGCGGATCCGCTATGACTGAAGCGGTCGCGGTCCAAGAGGAGAAGAAGGAGGCTCCGCCGAGGAGCCTCTGGGGCGAGGCATGGAGCCGGCTCCGGAAGAACCGCTTCGCGGTGATGAGCCTCGCCTGGCTCTCCGTGATCGGCATCGCCGCGGCGCTCGCGCCCTGGATCGTGCCGTACGACCCGCAGCACCAGGAGTGGTGGACGGGGAAGCGGCCGCCCCTCTACTCGCACGCGACCCTCGAGCTCATCATGACGTTCTCGGAGGGTTCGGCGCCCCCGGCACCCTTCCCCTCCTCCGGTACCCACGTCATCAAGGTGAAGAAGGAGGAGGCACGCACCCGGGACCTCCGAATCAAGGTCTCGCACGACGGCAAGGTCGAGCACATCGAGCTCGGCCCCGACCTCGACGCCGACGACCCGCACAGCGAGTCGCCCGACGTGCTCGCTCTCGCTTCCGGCGAACGGATCGTGGCGGGCGAGGGAGAGAAGCGCGTCGCCGCGGCGGCCACGACCGTCGAGAAAGGCAAGGTCCTGCCGGAACCGCTCGCGGGCGCGGCGACCGGGCAGGCCGTCCTCGTCGCTCAATGGCGGAAGGGCGAGCGCACCCGCGAGGTCGAGGCGCGCGTCGAGCAAGGGAAGGTCGCCTCGCTCGCCGTGGACTCCAAGCCCGAGAAGCGCGTGGAGGTCGCGGCCGACGAGGTCCTGGACGTCGCCCTGGACGGCTCGCCGTTCGTGCACACGCACCTCCTCGGGACGGATGACTCCGGCCGAGACATCCTCTCGCGGATCATCTTCGGCGGGCGAATCTCGCTCATGGTCGGGATCGTCGCGACGCTGGTCTCGCTCGTGATCGGGGTCGCCTATGGCGCGCTCTCGGGCTACGCGGGAGGGCGCACGGACGAGCTCATGATGCGGATCGTGGACATCCTCTACGCGATCCCCTTCATGTTCTTCGTGATCATCCTGCTCGTGCTCTTCGGCCGCTCGCTCATCCTCTTGTTCGCGGCGATCGGCGCGGTCGAGTGGCTCACGATGGCCCGGATCGTCCGCGGCCAGGTCCTCTCGCTGAAAGAGAAGGAGTTCATCGAGGCGGCCCGCGTCTCGGGCACGAGCACGTTCGGGATCGTCTTCGGGCACCTCGTCCCGAACAGCCTCGGCACCGTGATCGTCTACACGACCCTCACGATCCCGGAAGTGATCCTCACGGAAGCCTTCCTCTCGTTCCTCGGCCTCTCCGTTCAGTACAACGGCCAGAACCTCGAGTCGTGGGGGAGCCTCACGAAGAGCGGCATGGACCTCGCGCTCGGCGGCTTCCCGTGGCTCCTCCTCTGGAGCGCGACCGCGCTGAGCTTGACGCTCTTCGCCCTGAACTTCCTGGGAGACGGCCTGAGAGACGCGCTCGACCCGCGCCTCCGAGGGAAGGGTTAGCGTGAGCGAGTCCGCCCCCGTCGTCCTCGAGGTGAGGGACCTGAAGACTTACTTCAGGACCGACGACGGCGCCGACGTGAAGGCCGTGGACGGCGCCTCCTTCTACGTGCGAGCGGGAGAAGTCCTCGGGATCGTGGGAGAGTCCGGCTCCGGGAAGTCGGTCGCCAACCTCTCCGTGCTCCGCCTGCTCCCCGAGCCGCCCGCGCATCACCCGTCGGGCGAGATCTTCTTCCAGCGAAACCCGACCCAGCGCCTCGAGCTCCTGAGAGCGCCTCTCTCGACCGTGAGGAAGCTCCGCGGCCGCGAGATGGCCATGATCTTCCAGGACCCGATGACGTCGCTCAACCCGTTCCTCAAGGTCTCGCGGCAGCTCACGGAGGTCCTCGAGGAGCACGAGGGCACGGGCCCCGAGGAGTCGCGGGCGCGGGCGCTCGAGCTGCTCTCGGCCGTCGGGATCCCGGCCCCCGAGCGCCGGATCGATCAGTATCCGCACCAGTTCTCGGGCGGCATGCGCCAGCGGGTCATGATCGCCATGGCCCTCATGTGCGAGCCGACGCTCCTCGTCGCGGACGAGCCGACCACGGCGCTCGACGTGACGATCTCGGCCCAGATCCTGGACCTTCTACGGCGAATTCATGGAGAAAGAAAGACGGCGATCGTCCTCATCACGCACGACCTGGGCGTGATCGCCGGGATGGCTCACCGGGTCGCGGTCATGTACGCCGGGAAGGTCATCGAGACCGCTCCCGTGCGCGAGCTGTTCAAGAAGCCGCTCCACCCTTACGCCCAGGGCCTCCTCGCATCGATCCCTCGCCTCGACGCCACGAGGAGAGAGGAGCTGAAGCCGATCGGCGGCTCTCCCCCGGACCTCCGAGCCGTGCCCTCGGGCTGTGCCTTCCACCCGCGCTGCCCTCACCGCTTCGAGCCCTGCGACAAGAAGGTCCCGCCGCTCCTCGAGGTCGAGCCGGGGCATTACGCGGCTTGCTTCCTCCACCCGCAGGACAAGCCGCCCTATCGCGGCCCCGAGGAGGAGAAGAAGTGACGCTCCTCGCGGTGAGCGACTTGAAGGTCCACTTCCCCGTCGAGAAGGGCTTCCTCATCAAGAGAGAAGTCGGCCGCATCCGCGCCGTGGACGGCGTGAGCTTAGAGCTCGAGCGAGGCGGCGTCCTCGGCCTCGTGGGAGAGTCGGGCTGCGGGAAATCCACGACCGCTCGCGCGATCATAGGCCTGGTCCCGGTGACCGAAGGGAGCGTGAAGTTCCAGGGAGACGAGCTCACGGGCCTCCGGCCGTATCAGTTCCGGCCGATCCGGCGGCACGTTCAGATGGTCTTCCAGGACCCTTACGCGTCGCTCGACCCGCGCCTGACCGTGGGAGCGATCGTCGCGGAGCCTCTCAGGAACTACGAGTTCAAGAGAGCCGAAGCCCAGAAGCGCGTGCTCGAGCTGCTCGACCTGGTCGGCCTCGCCCGGAGCTACGCCGAGAGATACCCGCACGAGTTCTCGGGCGGGCAGCGGCAGAGGATCGGGATCGCCCGAGCGCTCGCGCTCTCGCCGACTCTCCTCGTGCTCGACGAGCCGGTCTCGGCGCTCGACGTCTCGATCCAGGCGCAGATCGTGAACCTCCTGGTCGAGCTCAAGGCGAGGCTCAACCTCGCTTACCTGTTCATCGCGCACGACCTGGCCGTCGTGAGACATATTTCCGACCGCGTCGCGGTGATGTACCTGGGAGAGATCGCCGAGCTCGCCTCGCGCGACACGCTCTACGCGAGGCCGCTCCACCCTTACACGCAAGCGCTCCTCTCCGCGGTGCCGGTCCCCGACCCCGAGGTCGAGAGCCAGCGGAAGCGCATCCTCCTCGAGGGCGACGTGCCCTCTCCCGACCGGGAGGTCGTGGGCTGCAAGTTCGCCTCGCGCTGCCCGCTGCGTGCTCGCGCCGACTCGGCCGGCCGCTGCGAGAAGGAGAGGCCGCCTCTCCGCCCGCTCCCCACGGTCCCGGGCGAGAGCGAGCACAAGGTCGCCTGCCACTACGCGGAGCTTTCGCTCGGAGAGACTCCTCCGGGCGCCATCGTGCCCGCCGAGATAGAGTGAGGGAGGGACGGCGAGCGGGACGTCGGAGCAGAGAGTCGCCGCATGAATTCACTGGCGCCTTGCGGCGGGGGATGTGTTGGGACCGGTGCGCGAGGGCCGCAAGGCGCAAGTGAATCATTGCACCACCGCATTCGCCTTCGGCGAGTGCTGAATTCGCGATCGTCGCCCGCCCTTCGACGGCACCCGGGACAGGCCGGACGACTCTCATGACCGCGCCATCTCCCACGCTTCCAGGGAGCGCGGCGTGCCGCTGCGGCAATCCCGGCACCGCGAGCTGCGACCGGTGCGGGACTCCCGTCTGCTCGCTGTGCCTCCGGCAAGACACGCTGGGGACCGGGATCTGCCTCGCCTGCCGCTCGGGCATGATCAAGCTCGAGGAGTTCCGCGCCGAGTCGCGGCGCGCTCGCTCCTCGCCCGCGGCCATGGCGAAGAAGTTCCTTCGCGTGAGGAGGCGCCTCATCTTCGTCCCGGCGGTCGTCGTGGGCGCGCTCTCGATCGCCACCGCGGTCGCGTTCCCTCTCCTCGCCGAGGTCTCGAGCGCGAGCGCCGTTCGCACGGAGCGCCGCGCCCAGGAAGCTCTCCATGCGATCTACGAGGCGGAGGTCTCTCACAGGAAGAAGGCGGCGAGCTACGCCGCCCTCGACGAGCTCGAGCGCGAGGGCCTCGTCCGCCCGATCTCGATCGAGGGCTACGAGCTCCGCGTGGACCTCCAGGACGGCGGCCGCTCCTTCGAGGCGCACGCCTCTCCCACGGCGAGCGGGCTCCGGGGGATCTACCTGGACGCTCGCGGCACGATCGGGTACGAAGCCGAGCACCGCTAGGCTTTCTCACAGAACTAAAAATCGCGCGCGGAAGCACGGCAAGTCTCTCGGATCGTTGATTCGCGGGAACCCGCATTTATACTGGCGCCCTTCAAAACCCGCCGGAGAGTTGCATTGAAGCTCGTCGTCGGCATCGTGCGCCCGGAACGACTGGAAGCCGTCAAGGAAGCTCTCGGCGAAGCTCAAGTCTTCCGTCTCACGGTCTCCGACGTTCAAGGCTTCGCGCAATCGGCCGACGGCGAGGCCGGCGGCGCCGCCGCTCCGAGCCGCGCGGCCGCGGCTTACGCGGGCGCACAGGCCGCTCCGCGTCTCGTGAGAAAAGTGAAGCTCGAGATCGCCGTCAACGAGGCCTTCGTCGAGCCCACGGTCCGGGCCATCGCGCGCGCCGCGAAGCTCGACGGCGGCCGCCCGGGCGATGGCAAGGTCGTCGTCCTCCCGCTGGAGGAGTGCGTGCGCATAAGAACGGGCGAGCGCGGACCGGAGGCGATCTGAGTCCCCCGCGACAGCGTGAGCGCGGCGCTCACGAAAACACCCTGGATGTCGGAGGTCTCTGTTATTCAGGTGAGAATACGGGCAGCCCGGGATGGCGCGCGCGGTGCGCGACCTCGAGGCCGCGGACGCTGAAGAACCAGGAGCGGCGCCGCGAGCGCGGCGAGCCAGTCCATTGGGCAAGGAGGAGATCGCGATGGGAATCATGACGCCGAAGCAGGTCCTCAACATGTGCGCGGAGAAGCAGGTCAAATGCATCGACCTGCGCTTCAACGACCTCATCGGCACGTGGCAACACATCACGATCCCGATTTCCGAGCTGCACGAGGACACCTTCGAGGACGGGATCGCGTTCGACGGCTCGTCGATCCGCGGCTGGCGGTCGATCCACGAGTCCGACATGCTCATCATCCCGGACGCGCGGACGGCGTTCATCGACCCCTTCATGAAGGAGACGACGCTCGTCCTCATCTGCAACGTCCAGGACCCGATCACGCGGCAGGACTACGGCCGCGACCCTCGCAACATCGCGCGGAAGGCCGAGGCTTACCTGCGCTCGACGGGGATCGGCGACACGGCCTACTTCGGCCCCGAGGCCGAGTTCTTCGTCTTCGATGATGTCCGCTTCGACTCGGGCCCGAACTTCGCGTTCTACAAGATCGACTCGAGCGAGGGCGCGTGGAACTCGGGCAAGGAAGAGGCCCCGAACCTCGGCTACAAGCCGCGGCACAAGGAAGGCTACTTCCCCGTCCCGCCGACCGACCAGCTCCAGGACCTGAGGACCGAGATGTCCATGAACCTCGAGGCCTGCGGCATCAAGGTCGAGCGGCACCACCACGAGGTCGCGACGGCCGGCCAGTGCGAGATCAACTACCGCTTCGACGAGATGGTCCGCGCCGGCGACAACATGATGCTCTTCAAGTACATCGTCAAGAACACGGCCCTCAAGCACAAGAAGACCGCGACCTTCATGCCGAAGCCGCTGTTCGGCGACAACGGCTCGGGCATGCACGTCCACTTCTCGATCTGGAAGAAGGGCCAGAACCAGATGTACGGGGACGGCTACGCGGGCCTCTCCGATATCGCGCTCTACGTGATCGGAGGGCTCCTCAAGCACGCGCCCGCGCTCGTGGCGATCACGAACCCGACGACGAACAGCTACAAGCGGCTCGTGCCCGGGTTCGAGGCTCCCGTGAACCTCGCTTACTCGGCGCGGAACCGCTCGGCGTCGATCCGCATCCCGGTGGGCTCGCAGAAGCCGGAAGCGAAGCGGCTCGAGTTCCGCTGCCCCGACCCGGCCTCGAACCCGTACCTCACGTTCGCGGCCATGACCATGGCGGCGATCGACGGGATCCAGAACCGGATCGACCCGAAGGAGCCGCTCGACAAGGACATTTACGACCTCCCGCCCGAGGAGAAGGCCAAGGTGCCCTCGACGCCCGGCTCTCTCGAGCAGGCGATCACGAACCTCGAGAAGGACCACGAGTGGCTCCTCAAGGGCGACGTGTTCACCGAGGACGTGATCGCGACATGGATCGAGTGGAAGCGCAAGAGGGAGATCGACCACATCCGCCTGCGCCCGACCGCCCAGGAGTTCGCGCTCTACTTCGACGTCTAGTTCCTGGGGGGCTTCGCCCCCCAGGGTCCCCCCGGGCTAGTTCCTGGGGGGCTTCGCCCCCCAGGGTCCCCCCGGGCTAGTTCCTGGGGGGCTTCGCCCCCCAGGGTCCCCCCGGG
>JACQDU010000757.1 GCA_016200955.1 bacterium | reverse complement strand
TCGCCGACGAGCCGGGCGCGTGGGACGTCCGCACGACGGCCGACGGGAAGTGGACCGGGCCGCGCGACCACTGGCCGTGGCAGCGCATCTTCGGGGAGCTGCTCGAGATCTTCCCGCCCAGGCTCTACGAGCTCGAGCGACTGCGCCTCGAAGCGCCGGGCGTTCCCGAGAGGAACGGCGATCGCTCCCGCGAGCGCCTCGGCCAGCTCGCGCTCGCGGGCGCCGAAGCGCGCGGGGGCGCTCGGCGCGTCGAGGTAGATCACGGCCGCGATCGTGGCCGCATCGGGATCTCTCACGGGCACGGCGAGGACGGACCGGGCGCCGATCGTCTTGATGCTCCCGCGCTCGCCGAAGCGCGCGTCGCTCGCGGCGTCCACGACGAGGACGGTCTCGTTCGTGCGCTGGACCTCGCGGAGGATCCCCTCGCTCGTCTCGGGCGGCCTCTCCTGCCCTCCGCGCAGGCCGAAGGCTTCGGCGCCATCCGCCAGGATCAGGAAGCCGCGGTCCGCGTTCGTCGCCCTCGCGACGAGGTCGAGCGCGACCTCCGCCGTCCGGCTCACATCGAGCTCGACCGAGAGGAGCCTGGCCACGACCTCCGCGACCGGGAGCGAGAGCGGCGCGTCGGTCCCGGGCGGCTCGCCCTTCTTCGCGACCAGCGTGCGGAGCCGCTCGACGAGCTCCGGCGCGACGAGGAGACGCCGGATGATCTCGAGCGAGCTGCTGGCCCCCGAGCCGGGCTCGGACGCTCGTTGCCCGACCTAGGCGCGCCCGACCTCCCTCGAGGCCGCGGCCGCGGGAGGAGTCTCCGTGAGGCTCGCCGGGCGAGGGTCTTCTCGCCGTCCGCTCTCGAGCGAAGCCAGGATCCCGCGGGCGCGCGCGGCGCGCGCGAGGTCCTTGCCGCGCTCGAGGCGCTCGACGAGCGAGGCGGCGGCGGACGCGGCGCGCGAGCGCTGCGTGGCCGTGGTCGAGCGCGCCGCCGCCGTCTCGAGCGAGGCGAGCGCGGCGTCCAAGTCGTTGTGCTCGAGGTTCACCGAGACGAGCTTGGTGAAGAAGTCCGCGTCGTCGCTCGGGCTCACCCGCCATCCCCGTCCGCCGTCGGGCCCATGGACGAGGGCAAGCATAGCAGCGTCCGGTCACCGGTTGCCGGTCACCGGTTGCCCGGTCACCGGTTGCCGGTCACCGGTCACCGGTCACCGGTTGCCGGTCACTATTGCGGTCTCCGGTCACTGGTTGCCGGTCACCGGTTGCGGTCTCCGGTCACTGGTTGCGGTCCCCGGAACCGTTTCTCCGGAACCGGAATCCGGAACGGCTTCAGCGGAACGCGTGCTCGTTCACCGCCGGGTCGCGGCGAGGTGGTGGGACGACCTCTGCGAGTCGTGCCTTCCCTTTGGGCGAGCAAGGATCCTACGCCCGCGGAGGCGAGGTCCAAGATTCACTCGCCCCAACGATCGGCTGCCGACAAGTCACGTTCGAGGTGCCTCAGGAAGGCCACGAAGCGGATGCCGAGCGGCGGGCCGCACGAGAGCCACGTGTCGACCCTCCCGGCAAGATCGCACCCGACGCCGAACAGGGTCGTCGAGAGCGCGATGAAGAACAACTGGACCACGAGCTCGAGCCCGTGCGCGACGAGCCCGTAGCCCACGCAGCACCGGCACGAGAAGTGATTGTGGTTGCTCAGGGAAAACGCACCCGGCAGCGCGAGGAGGACCGCGGGGCTCCACTGGAATACGAGGGCGCGCCAGAACCAGCAGAGGTAGTGGTCGCGAGCGACCTGGCTCCAGAATCGCCGGAACAAGACGGTGACGACGAACGGCGCGCAGTACATCTCGAGCAATGCGAAATGGGCCCGCAGACTGCCCGAGAGGTCGCCCCACCGCCGCGCGATCGCCCCGAACCCCGCGCCGGGCGAGCCGTCTTCGACGACGGCGGGCGCGTAAGCGGCCTGGAAGATCCCGAAGAGGAGCGCGACCATCGCGACCGCGGCCACGAGTATTCCCGTGAGCCCGGGACGCACGCCGTGCTCATCGGTCAGGACCTCGGCGATGGTCGTCGCTGCCGTCGCCGAAGCGGCAGCGAGCGCGATCGCGAGAACGTCCGACGAGCTCCCGAGAAAGACGGCCGCGGCGATCGCGAAGATCAGGCTGGCGAAAGCAGCGCGAAGCGCGGCCAGCCTCAGCACTGTCGCGGGCGACGTGACGAGCATGTCCCGGCGACCCCCTACGAGACAATGAGACGAACGCTCTCGTGATCCCTCACGTTTCCAAGTAGAGTTTCCGGCACCGACGCGGGTGGGCTCGGTTCGCTCAGCGCCGCGGGACCTCGAAGGAATAGTCGAGGTCGATCGCCTCGTAGCGCGGCCGCCGTTGCATGAGGTCCTCGAGCGCGTCCCGGACGGCGAGGCCCTCGTGGAGGAGCTTGTAGACGCCTTCCGCGATCGGCATGGCGACGCCGTGCTCCGCCGCGAGCTCCTTGCAAACGCGAGCGGTGTTGATCCCTTCCGCGACCTCGCCCAGCCTCTCGACGATCGCCTCGAGCGTCTCGCCCTTGGCGAGCCCGGCGCCCACGCGGTGGTTCCGCGAGAGAGGGCTCGTGCACGTCACGAGGAGGTCGCCGATCCCGGCGAGCCCCGAGAAGGTGAGCGGATCCGCGCCGAGCTTGACTCCCAGCCTCTGGATCTCGGCGAGCCCTCGCGTGATCAGGAGAGAACGCGCGTTGTCGCCGAGCCCGAGGCCCGTGAGGACGCCCGAGGCGATCGCGATCACGTTCTTGAGCGCTCCCGCGAGCTCGACTCCCAGGAGGTCGTCGTTCCCGTAGATGCGGAAACGG
Organism: bacterium; assembly: GCA_016200955.1. GTDB lineage: Bacteria > Planctomycetota > J058 > J058 > JACQDU01 > JACQDU01. Next base: position 14,126 of record JACQDU010000757.1, on the reverse strand, counting down.
GGCGCATGGAGGAGCTCCGCCGAGAGCTCGATCGCGTCGCGGAAGCGCGAGGCGACGACCGTCGCCGCGGGCTGGCCGTCCAGGATCTCTCGCGCGATGTTCGGTCCCGAGAGGGCGCCGACCTTCTTCGCGCACGTCTCCTCGCGGAGGAGCTCGGACATGCGCTTGTGCGTCCGGGGCTCGAGGCCCTTCGTGGCCGAGAGGATCACCTGGTCGCCTCGCACGAAGTCGCCGAGAGCTCGCGCGACCTCGCGGAAGCCGGAGCTGGCGACCGCGACGACGACGAGCGGCGCGTCCTTCGCCGCCTCCTCGAGGTTGGACGTCGCTCGGAGGTCGGGTGAGAGCGGGCGGTCCTGGAAGTAGCGCGGGTTCCTGTGAGTCTCGTTGATCTTCCGCGCGACCTCCTCGTCGCGAGACCAGAGAGTGCAGGCCCTTCCCGCCGAAGCGACCGTGTGAGCGAGCGTCGTCCCGAACGAGCCTCCTCCGAGGACCGCGACCTTGGTCACGCCGGCACCTCGCCGGGTGAGCGCAGCCTCGCGCTCGCGCCCTCCGTCAGGGCGGACGCCTTCGCCTCGGCGCCGTTCCGCGAGAGGTCCTTCTCGAAGTCGAAGCCGAGGAGGCGATTCCTGTAGTAGTAGAGGAGGTTCCGGTCCACCGGCACGATCCGGTCGCCGCGGCGCTCGACGACCTTCCGGTTGTGGTAGATCCCGAGCGCTCGCAGGCCCGCGAGGACGAGGTCGTCGCCGCCTCTCCCGCGGATGCGGTCGTCCAGGCGGATCTTCCCCTCGGCCGCGAGCGCCTCGACGCGCACGCGGAGCTTCTCCGTCTCGCGCGAGACGTCTGCGAAGGCGAGGTCTCCCTCGCTCGCTCGCAGGAAGCGGTAGAGGTCAGCGTCCTTCTCGTTGGCCCGGAGCATCTCGAAGACGACGAAGGCGAGGAGGGTCGAGCCCATGACCGTCGCGTTCCTGTGGAACGCCGTCACGAGCTTTTCTCCCAGCTCGCGCGTGTATTCCTCGTCGCGCAGCTTCTCGGGGGCCGGCTTCCCCGACTTGTCGAGCACGTAGCGCGTCGTGTCGATCGCTCGCCCGCGGCCGTCGATCGAGATGCCTTCTCTCGTGACCGAGTTCCCGAACGGGTCGAGCGGCGAGCCGAGCGTCAGGTAGATCCGCGAGTCGAGCTCGAAGATCCGGTTCAGGAAGGAGTAGATCCGCAAGGGCTGCGCGAACTCGTCGTCCATGATGATGTAGCGGTGCTGGCCGACTTCTTTCAGGAAGTCGTCGATGAGGGTCTCGGCTTCCAGGACGAGCTCGTAGGACAGAGTGACCGGGATCACGTAGACGTTCGGTTTCTCTCGCCCGCCGCGGAGGTTGTTCACGTAAGCCCGGACGCCGGCTCCCAGGAGCCCGAGCTTGAGCTTCTGCTCGATCGCTCCCGATCGGCTCCGCGTTCCTCCCGGGAAGAACAGGTTGTGGTAACCGAGCTCGAGCGAGACCGCGGCGTATTCCTTGAGCACGTCCTTGTAGACGCGCGCCGTCTTCCTGCGGTCCACCTTGTAGGCGCCGAGGTTGTGCATGAAGTAGGAGATGAGCGGGTTCGTGAACAGGTTCAGGCCCGCGCCGTACGTGAGCGGCGGGAATCCCTGGTCGTAGAACCCGTAGCCGAGCACGATCGAGTCGAGGTTCGAGAGGTGAGTCGGCGTGACGATGAGCGTCCCGCGCTCCTTGAGCTCGCGCGCGACCTCGATCTCGCCGTCCACGATCACGCGGTCCTTGACCGACGGGAGCTCGGGCAGGTTCTTCAGGATCCTCGTGGGCGAGGTCGCGTTCAGGAGCCCCGAGAGCATGAGCGGGAGGAGCTTCGTCGAGTAGTGGTAGACGCGCGGGTCGAAGTTCCCGAGCACCTCGCGCGCGAAGTCCGTCGCGATCTCGGAGAGGAGCTCGCGCTTCGTCTGCTCGTCCGACTCGGAGACGAGGCGGCGCTTCCGGTCGTCCCACGAGCGGAGCGCCGCGTCGCGCGAGCGCGAGGGCTTCTCCTTCTCGAGGCGCCGGCGCTCGTGGTAGATCGTGTCGGCGACGGCCGCCTCGACGGCCTTGGCGTCCCTCGCGCTCGCGAGCACGCGCGCGACGACCTCGGTCACCGCGCGCTCTTTGTCCTCGGCACGCATGGCTCGCTTATAGCAAAGCTAGAGGGACAGGATCGAGAGCGTCGCTCCGAACGTCGTCTTTCCCGAGGGAGGCAGCGAGAGGCGCCGCAGGATCGCGAGGCACGTCCCCTGGTGGACGAGGTCCACGCCCTTCTCGCTCTGGGAGACCGTCGTCACGGGATACGCGACGAGGAACGCGCCCTCGGGATCGAGCGAGAGCCTGACCTCGCGCGCGAGCGAGCGGTCGCGGAAGCCGCAGCGCGAGGCGGGCGTCGCGTCCAGGAAGAACGGGAGTTGCGGCGGAAGCGGGCCCTCCCAGGGCTTCGGGTCCTTCGGGTCGGGGAAGACGGTCTCTCTCCCCTTGCTCTCGTGAAAGATGTGAGTGAGACCCTCGGTCGGGACGAAGGCGAGGTTCCAGTCCGTCGCGAGCCACGCCTCGATCGGCTCGCGCGAGAGGTTCTCGATCTCCCAGCGCACCTCGAGCGCCGTCGCGGCGGCGGGGAAGCGGATCGTGCGGGAGATGGAGAGGGGCCGCCTGCTCTCTCCCAGGAAGAGGGAGCCCTCCCGGGCAAGGCGGACGGTCACGCCGTCCTTCTCGCGATCGATCTTCTTCGTGAAGGGCTCGATCGCGAAGTCTCCCGCGTCGCGGAAGCGCGCGTTCGCGAGGCCTCTCGCGTCGGGGCGCTCGGTGTAGAGGTGGTCCACGAGAGACGCGCGGCGGTGCCAGTCCGAGACGACCTCGACTCCCTCGGGGAGGACCTTCACGCGGCCGTGGATCCCTCCCGGCTCCGTCCCCGGAGGAGCGAGCGCGGCGGGCACCATCTTCGAGTGGTACGCCTCGCGTCTCCTCGCGATCACGTCGAGGAGAGGGTAGGCCGGCTTCCGCAGGTCGAGCGCGAGGAGCGCGCCTCCGGCGCCCGGTTTCAGGTGAGCGGAGAAGGCCGGGTGGTCGATCCTCACGTCGGGAACGCCGTCCACCTCGAGGTCGCTCTCCTCGACGGCGAGCGTGGCCGGCGCCGCCGCCGACTCGGCCTTGAGCAAGTGCTCCCAGAGAGCCCGGCGCAGGTGCGGCAGGTACGCGCCCCCGAAGACGCCGTGCCAGTAGGCGCAGTTGCACTCGGCGCGGAAGAGCTCGCGCAGGGCGTCCTCTCGCGGCTTCCCTTTCAGTTTTTCTCTCAGGACCCTCGACGCGCGATTCACGCGCTTCTGGAGGAAGTTGATCTCGGGGAACTTGACGAGGAAGTTCCGGAAGAACCCGCCCGCGAGGAAGGGGCGAGCCTCGCGCCAGCGGTCCTCTTCGGTGTGCTCGACCCTCTCGAGCAGGTCCTCGAAGCGAGCGCCCGTCTCGGCGGGGAAGGCCCACTCCATCATCTCGGGGTAGCTCGCCGTCGGGAGGTAGACCCTGCCGCGCGGGCGGTCGCGGTCCTTGACCTCTCCCGGGAGGATCGTGCGCACGCCGTTCTTCTCGTCCGAGAGGAGAGCGAACAGGCGCTCGAGCCAGCGCTTTCCCCAGACGCTCTCGAAGGTCTTCGGCCAGACGCCGAGCTTCTCGCCGTCGTCGTAGAAGCAAGCGGTGCCGCTCGCTCCCCTCGCGGCGCGCTCGTGCAGGAACTCGAGCACGCGCTCGGGCTCCTCGAACGGGATCCGGTAGCGGAGCTCCTTCAGGATCGGGAAGACGCCGAGCGGCCTCCCGTCGTCTTCCGTGAGGAAGTATCCCGAGAGCGTCGCGGGGTCGAGCCCGGCGAGCCGGAAGTGATGGTCGTCGACCGCTATGTATTCGATCCCGGCGTCGACGAGGTCGCTCGCGAGCGCCGGCTCCCAGACGCGCTCCGTGAGCCAGAGGCCGCGCGGTCGCTTCCCGAAGAGCTCCTCGAGGCGGTCGGACATCGCCCGGAGCTGATCGAGCCGATCCGCGCGCGGGATCGTCGGGAGGACGGGCTCGTAGAAGCCGCTCCCCCAGAGCTCGACCTGCGCTCGCTCGACGAGCTTGCGGAGACGGACCAGGAACGGCTTCTCCTCCGCCTCGAGCCACTCGAGGAGAGGGCCAGAGTAGTGCAAGGAGACCCGCACCCTCGGCCACTTCTCGAGGGTCTCGAGGATCGGGCGGTAGGCCTTCTCGAAGGCCTGCCGGAAGACGAACGGGAAGTTGCCGACGGGCTGGTGGCAGTGGAGTCCCAGGATGAGCTCTTCCGGCATGCTCTCCCCGCTTTCTCGGAGGCACGAATACCACGAGCGCCTCGTGTCGTGGGAGCGCGAGCGAGACTGTCGGACCCTCGAGCTAACCTCGGCGCGAGGGGGAGCCATGCTCGAACGACTCTTCGAGATGCAGCGCGCGCTCAACGACCGGATCTTCGACAAGCACACGCTCGGCGTCGTCTCGCGCGACTTCGACGGCGCGCTCGATCCGAATGCACATTCCGCCGCAGGCGGAATGTCCAGTGAGACCCGGCAGAAGTGGGTGCTCAACTACCTCCGCGCTCTCGTCCACGAGGCGATCGAGGCGGAGGACGCGTGCGCCTGGAAGTGGTGGACGCGCGACCGGCTCGACGAGCAGGCGCTCAAGGTGGAGGTCGTGGACCTCTGGCACCTCCTGATCTCTCTCACGATCGCCGCGGGCATGTCGCCCCAGGACCTTCTCGCGGTCTACGAGCAGAAGTGGCGCGTGAACCAGGCCCGGCAGGACCGCGGCGACTACGGGCGCGGGACCAAGGCCGCTTCGGATGAGGAGTGCCGCGCGATCACGACCTGAATGCGCGAGAGCTCGGCCATCTTTTCACTATGATGACGTCGTGGAAACCGAGCGACCGAGAGTCGTCTCAGGGCAGTCGCCGACTCGCTGCCCCTATTGCCACGAATCGATCGATGTCGAGGGCGAGGCCTGGGTTGCCTGCGCAAGCTGTCTCGCCCGCCACCACAAGGAGTGCTGGTTCGGCCACGGCCGGTGCGCCACGTGCCAGGCCGCTCGCGCGCTCAAGCGCATGGAGTCCGTGCAGGAGCGCGCGCCATCGCTCTTGAGCGCGGCGCCCGGGGCTCCCCGGATCGACCGCGCTGTCCGCCTCGGTCTGGCGCTCGGGATCTGCTCGATCGGGCTGCTGGCGCTGGTCGCGTGGTTCCAGACCCTCAGCCCGAGGACCGAGAGGACCCCGACTCCCGCGCCCACGCCCCCGTGGGAGTCCGGGAGCCCGGCGCCGGCCGTCGCTACTCCGGGTCGCAAGGGAACGGATCCCGGCGATCGCCTCGCGTCGCCCTTCCTCGAGAGGATCCGCAAGTCCTCGCTGACCAGCCTCGCCAACATGGCGGGGGCGTGCGAGCGCCTGCCTGTCCTCGTCGCGCGCACCGTCCCGGCCATCGTCGCCGTCGCGGACGGCCCGGTCGGCCTCTCGAATGCACCGGGACCGATTTGCTTCGCGAACCTCACCCTAGACACGGTTACACCGGTCAAGGCCAGCCACGCGGGCGTCCGGGTCACGTGCGTGGACCTTGTGGCCGACGGGAGCTGCGCGCTCGTCGGCGAGGGCTGGACGAACGGAAGGCTCTGGTCCCATTCCCTCGTGCTCTACAGCCGGGAGAAGGAGCTCCAGAGAATCGACCTGCCCCTATGGGCCGATTGCGTGGCGTTCGTGTCGAGAGGCGACCAGGCGGTCACCGGAGGCTTCAACGGAACCCTCTCGCTCCTGGACTTGAAGACGGGAAAGGCGATTCGCCTCCTGGTGGGCCACGTGCAGCAGATCGTGGACGTCACGGCTTCACGGGACGGGCGCTTCGTCCTCTCCTCGAGCCTCGACAAGAGCGTGAAACGGTGGGACCTCGAGAGCCCGGGCGAGCTGCGGACGATCGAGCTTCCGGACCGTTTCGTGAAGAAGGTCGTCGTCACGAGCCTTGCCCTCGATTCGACGGGGACCCGAGCCCTCCTCGGAAGCGATGTCGGGACCGTGGCGCTCTACGACTTCGCGACGGGGAAGTACGTCTGGACCGTCGAGGCCGCCGAGAGGAACGCGATCTCGTCCGTCGCGCTCTCGGCGCAGTACGCGGTGACGGGCGGCGAGGACGGGAAGGTCCGCATCCTCGACCTCGAGAAGGGGAGCGAGCTCGATCGGATCGACCTCGCCTCGCTCGAGGAACGGCCGCGTAAGATCCGGTTCGCCCCCGACGGGCGCTCGCTCCACGTCGCGACGGCCCGCGGCCTCTTCCTGAGCTTCGAGATCAAGTAGTCGCGAGCTCGAGGATCGTCTCGAGCAAGATCGAGACCCCGTCCGCGCACTGCTTCGGCGTCGAGAGCTCGCGCGGGTTGTGGCTGATCCCGTCGTACTCTCCCGGGCAGAAGACCATGGCCGTCGGGCAGAGCGAGGCCATCTCCTGCGCGTCGTGGCCGGCTCCCGACATCAGGTGCTGGAAGGAGTAGCCGGCCTTCTCCATCTTGGCGGCGATCACGGCCTGGACGTCGGAGGAGAAAGCAACGCGCGGCGTCTTCGCCGTCTGGCGCGCCTCGACCTGGAAGCCGTCCTTCTCGAGCTCGCGGAGGAAGAGCGCGAGGTCCTTCTCCGCCGCCGTCATGAGAGCGTCATCCGGGTTTCTCAGGTCGACCGTCACGCGAGCGCGGCCCGGGACGATGTTCACGAGGCCGGGAGCGGGCTCGATCCCGCCCATGGTCGCTCGCATCTCGGGGCCGTACTTTCCCGAGACCGCCATCTCGTGCATGCGGAGGTTGATCCGCGCCGCCGCGAGGCCCGCGTCTCGGCGGAGGCTCATGGGAGTCGTGCCCGCGTGAGCGGACTTCCCCTGGATCGAGACCTCCTGCCACGAGATCGCCTGGACTCCCGTGACGACGCCCAGGTCCTTTCCCGCCGCGCGGAGGATCGGGCCCTGCTCGATGTGGCACTCGACGTAAGCGTGAGGAGGGCTCAGGCGCTCGTCGTGCGTGCCGGCGAAGCCGATCTTCGCGAGCTCGTCTCTCACGACGAGGCCGCTCCGGTCCTTCAAGGAGAGAGCCCGCTCGAGCGGGATGCGGCCGACGGCGACGGCGCTCCCGAGCATGTCGGTGCCGAAGCGGCAGCCTTCCTCTTCCGTGAAGAAGGCGATCTCGATCGGGCGGTCCGTCTCGACGCGAGCCTCGTCGAGCGCTCGCACGACCTCGAGCGCCCCCAGGACTCCGAGGGAGCCGTCGAAGGCTCCTCCCGTGGGGACGCTGTCTATGTGAGATCCCGAGAGCACGGGCTCCAGGTCGCGCCTCCCTCTCCTGCGGGCATAGACGTTCCCGATCCGATCGACGCGCACCGAGAGGCCGGCTTCCTCGAACCAGGTCTTCACCAGCCTTCGCCCGAGCCCGTCCGCCTCCGTGAGAGCGAGGCGGTTCACTCCCAAGAGCCCGGTCCGCTCGTCCTTGTAGGCGCCTATCTTCGCCAGCTCCGCGAGCGAGCGCTGGAGCCGGTCGGAGTCGATCCGGGGCTTCGCCATGCCGGAAATCTTAACCCGAGAATCTCGCGGTTTCCGCCGGGACCCCATTGCGCGCACGACCCCCATGGCGCGAAAGTGCTCGACCGAATACAACGCTCGCCATGTTCATATGCTCAGCATGCGGTTACGAAGGTAACCCCGACAGCGCGCCGGCCTGCTCGCTCTGCGGCGCGAAGAAACCCGGAGCCGAGGGCGGCGCCAAGCCGTCCGCTCCGGCACCGGCCAAACCCTCGAAAGAGACCACGGGGGACGAGCTCGCCGCGGCCGCGAAAGCGGTCGCCGAGAGCACGCCGGCGACGGCCGCTCTCGCGAAACCGGCCGCGGGGGCGAAGCCGTCGCGGAGGCCCGAGACGGCCGGCGTGATCCGGGGAGGGACCGTCGTTCCGCTCCTCGGGACCGCGACCCTCCTCTCGACGGCCTTCGTCGGAGCGCTCCTCGCCTACGTCGTCCTCTGGGCCAGGCAAGGGCACGCACCCCAGGCGTGGACGGACGCTCTCATCATGTTCGCGGCCGCCGTCGTCGTGGGAGTGATCGGCCGCTTCGCTCTCGCGCCGAAGCTCGAGAACAGCCTCGATCAGGGAGCGGCGGAGGCGTTCGGGAACCTCGGCCCCGGGGTCTCGGCGCTCTTCTTCTTCGTGCTCGCCTGCGTGGGCCTCTACCTCGCGAGCACCTCCACCACGCCCGTGACGACCGGAGGCGGAGGAGGCGGCTCGCCGGCCGTCGAGATCTCCGGCGACAAGCTCGTCGAGCGCATCGCTCTCCTGACATCGGCCGGAGTCGAGCTGGCGACGTCGGCGCAGGTCGAGTTCGTGAACAAGGGCAAGCGGTTCCGGGTCCCGCTCGGGAAGGTCCTGAAGAAGGCCGACCTCGACGAGGTCCAGAAGGCGAGCGGGATCGCGGCCGATCGCTGGGCCGTCTGTCTCGCGAACGAGCCCTACGCCGAGAGCACGACGGCCTTGCCGGCGGACTTCTCGTTGGACGCCTTCCTGGCGCAGCTCGCGGACGGCCTCAGGGTGCGGCGCGACACGTCCGCTCCCACGGGCGAGAAGAAGAGGATCAACCTCATGCGCACGAAGGCGAAGGGAGGCGTCGAGACGCTCTGGGTCGTCGAGCATCCCGCGACCGCGGGCGACCTCCAGACGGCGCTCCCGGCGGGGATCCCGCGCTGGGTCGGCGTCGGCCTCGGGCTCCCTCACGAGAGCACGTCCGGGCAAGCGAAGTTCGTGGGCGATCTCCTCGAGAAGCTGCGGCCGGAGGACTAGGCAAGAGGGCGATTCGGCACGGGGACCAGCCCGATTCACGCCCTTTCATTGACTTCTCGGGCGAGCGGGGCTGCGATGAGCTGGCCATGACGATCGCTTGCCCTCGCTGCCGAGCGCCGGTGGAGCTCGCCCCCGCCGCAAGGAGCGCGACCTGCCCGGTCTGCGGGGCGCAAGGGATCGACGCGGGCCTCGTCCGCTCGGAAGGGGAGTCGGCCGAGGCCGAGACCCAAAGACGCGAGCCTCCTCCCCCGACACCGGGTCCCATGAGGAGGAGCGCCATCGAGACGAGGGTCGCGCCGTCGGGCGCGACTCCGCCCCCTTCCTCCTCCGGGACGTTCACCTCCGCGGACCCGGGGCTCGCCCTCGAGGTCGCGCGCGCGCGGCAAGACCCGGCGCGGTCTCTCGGGCGTTACCTCATCCTCTCCGAGATCGGCCGGGGCGGCATGGGAGTCGTCTCCCGCGCCTGGGACGAGCGGCTCCGGCGCGTCGTCGCGCTCAAGACGATCGTGGGAGACGCCGCCGACGTGGGGCTGGTCGAGCGCTTCCAGAGAGAGGCGGAGGCCGTCGCTCGCCTGAAGCACCCGAACATCGTCTCGGTGCACGAGGTCTTCGACGCGGACGGGAAGCACTGCCTCGCGATGGACTTCATCGACGGGACGACGCTCGAGCGTGCGCTCGCTCACGGGAAGGAGGGCGAGCGCTTCTCCCTCGACCGGGCGCTCGAGATCGTGCGGAGCGTCGCGCGCGCCGTCCACCACGCCCACGAGCAGGGAGTGATCCACCGCGACCTGAAGCCGCAGAACATCATGCTCGACGGCCGGGGCCGCGCGTTCGTGCTCGACTTCGGGCTCGCGAGCATCCGCGACGGGAGGCCTCGCGTGACGAAGACGGGGTCCGTGCTCGGGACGCCCGCTTACATGCCTCCCGAGCAGGCCTCGGGAGGAGGCGTCGTCGACGAGAGGAGCGACGTCTACTCGCTCGGAGCCACGCTCTACCACGTCCTCACGGGACGGCCGCCCTTCGACGGGACCGAGATCAACGTCCTCACGGCTCTCTTCACGAAGGACCCCGAGCCCCCGAGCCGCCTGAGCCGCCGCGTGACGGCCGACCTCGAGACGATCTGCCTCAAGTGCCTCGAGAAGGACCCGAGGAACCGCTACGCGAGCGCCGCTCTCCTCGCCGACGACCTCGAGCGGTACCTCAAGGGAGACTCGATCGCCGCTCGTCCGATCGGTCGCGCGGAGAAGGCGCGCCGCTGGGCGAAGCGGAACCGGCTCCTCGTGGCCGCGCTCTCGCTGCTCGTGCTCGTCGTTCCTCCCGCGATCGTCTACCCGATCGTCGTCGCCGGCCGCGACGAGAAGCGGCGGCAGGAAGAGGATGCGGCGAAGCAGGCCGCAGTCGAGAAGCGCCACGCGCGGCTCGAGGCGATTCTCGCCTCGGCCTCGGCGCCGGGCGACGACCTCACGGACCGTCGCTACGACGAGCTCCTCCGCGACCTCCTCGAGGTCAAGGACGGGGAGACGCCCGCGCGCCTCGCGAAGGCGCTCGACGACGTGACCGCCGCTCTCCGGGAGGCCACGCGCTCCTTCTACCTGAGAGCGAAGGAGCCGACGCCCGACGAGGCCCGCGCCGGAGAACGCACGCTCGACGGGCTCGAGGACGCCGTCTCCCGCGACTTCGACCTGGCGCGCGACCGCGATCCGCGCAGCGCCGCTCTGCTCGCCGCCGCCGGCAAGCGCCTCGAGGACCGGGCCGCGCTCGTCTTGCCGCTGACGCTCCGAGAGGGCTCGCCGTCCCAGGAGACGCTCCTCGCGGACCACCAGGAGAGGATGGTCAGCCCGGGAAAGCTCCGGATCGCGCGTCTCGCGTGCGACGCCCTCGGACGCATGCGGGCCCGAGAGGGCGTGCTCGGCTCCCTCGGGAGCTACCTGCTCGTGGAGAGAGACGGAGCGCGCGCGGCCTATGCCGGCGAGGCTCTCATCGAGATCGGCGGGAAGGAGGCCGTGAGCCTCCTCGTCCTCGGGAGACGCCGCTTCTCCGAGTACGGCAGCTTCTGGCTAAGGACGCGCCGCGTCCTCAGGCGGACGTCGATCGACATGAGCTGGCCCGCGAAGACGGCCGCCGAGCTCCGCGACCGCGGCCTTGCGCGCGACGAGAGCGGCGATGCCCGCGGCGCCTACGAGGACCTCACGCGCGCGATCGAGCTCGACCCGAGGCTCGCCGACGCTTTCCGCGACCGCGCGAACGTCCTCTTCCAGCTCCGCGAGGTCGATCGCGCGCTCGCCGACTTCGAGCGCGCGATCGAGCTCGACCCGCGCGAGCCGCGCAACTGGAGCGACCGAGGCCTTGTCCGGGAGTCGAAGGGAGACCCCGAGGGAGCCCTCGCCGACTACACGAAGGCCCTCGAGGTCGATCCGCGCGCCTTCTTCGCTCGCACCAACCGGGGAGCCCTCCTCGCGAGGACGGGCGAGGTGGACGCGGCGCTCGCCGACATCGAGCGCGGGCTCGCGCTCTCGCCGCGCGTGAGCCACGCGTGGTCGGTGAGCGCCTTTGCCTGGCTCACGAAAGGAAAGCCGGAGAAGGCGCTCGAGGCGGCCGCGCGCGCGGTCCAGCTCGATCCCGAGGACGCCGAGGCCTGGACGAACCGCGGGGCGGCGCGCTTCCAGACGGGCGACCGGTCGGGCGCGATCGCGGACTTCACGAAGGCGATCGACCTGGACCCGCGCGAGTCCACGCGGTGGTTCGACCGCGGCAGCGTCCGCGAGGTCTCGGGAGACCTGGAGGGCGCGATCGCCGACTACACGAAGACGATCGAGCTCGCCCCTTCGGACGGTCAAGCGTTCCGCCGCCGCGCGATCGTGCGCCAGAAGAAGGGAGAGCTCGCGGAGAGCCTCGCCGACTTCACGAAGGGGATCGAGGTCTCTCCCCGCGACTTCGACATCTGGATCTTCCGCGGAAAGCTGCGCTCCGAGACGGGAGACCTCGTCGGGGCGATCGCCGACTTCTCGGCCGCGGCCGAGCTCGCGCCGGATCGGCCCGAGCCCTTGTCCCTCCGGGGAAGCACGAGGAGCGAGCTGAACGACCTCGATGGCGCGCTCGCGGACCTCACGAGGTCGATCGAGATCCGGCCCATGTCGCCCTCGTACTCGAGCCGCGCGGAGGTGCGCGTGGCGATGGGCGACCTCGCGGGAGCCCTCGCGGACGCGAACCGCGCGATCGAGCTCGGCCCCGACGACTCCTCCTCCTGGGGTGCTCGCTCGAAGGTGAAGCGGCGCACGGGAGACCTCGAGGGCGCTCTCGCGGACATCACGCGGGCCGTCGAGCTCAACCCGCGCGTCCCGAACACCTGGGTCAATCGAGCGACGATCCGCTCGGACAAGGGCGACCAGGACGGCGCGCTCGCCGACCTCGCGCGCGCGATCGAGCTCGACCCTCGCTGTGCCGAAGCCTGGGGCCACCGCGGTCTCGTGCGGCTCGCGAAGGGAGACAGGAGAGGGGCGCGGGCCGACCTCGAGCGATGCCTCGAGCTCGCGCCTTCCGGGCCGAGCGCGGAGCCGGCGCGCGCCGCTCTCGCGACGATCCAGAGCGAGAGATGACCGGCGAATCGCGAGTCGAGACGAAGATCGGGAGTCTCTTCGTGGAAGAACGCGGGTCGGGGCCCGCGGTCCTCCTCTGGCACAGCCTCCTCTGCGACTCGAGCATGTGGCGCGCTCAGGCGAGCGCGCTCGAGAGAGACCACCGCCTTCTCCTCGTGGACGGACCCGGCCACGGGAGGAGCTCTCCTCCTCCGGGGAAGTTCACGCTCGAGGACTGCGCGGACGCTCTCGTCTCGGTGCTCGACGCACGCTCGGTCGAGAGAGCGGCGCTCGTCGGTCTCTCGTGGGGAGGCATGACGGCCATGCGAGCGGCGCTCCGCGCTCCCGCGAGGGTCGCGGCGCTCGCTCTCGTGGACACGTCAGCGAGCGCCGAGCCTTTTCTCGCTCGCTTGAGGTATCGCGTCATGGCCGCGATCTTCCGCCGCAACGGCCTCACGCCGGCGCTCGAGGAGCGCGTGAGCCGGGTCATGCTCGGGAGAAAGACGCGCGCTGAGAGACCGACGCTCGGGCCGGAGCTCCTCTCGCGACTTCGCGCGTGGGACCGCGAGGGCCTCTCGCGCGCGATCTCCGCGGTCGTCCTCGAGCGGCGCTCGATCGCCGCGGATCTCTCCCGGATCTCGGTCCCCACGCTCGTGATCGTGGGAGAAGACGACAAGGCGACTCCTCCCCGCGAGTCCGAGACGATCGCTCGCTCGATCCCGGGAGCGCGCCTCGAGCGGATCGAGGGCTCGGGCCACCTCTCGGCGCTCGAGGCGCCCGAGCGCGTGACCGCCCTCCTCCGCGACTTCCTGAAGGCGGCGCTTTCTCGCTTAGACTGAAAGCGTGCCGAGATCGCGCAAGGCCCAGCAGCCCCTCCTCGCGATGGTCGCTCTTTCGAAGCCCGCGCTGCCCGACGAGGAGAAGATCGTCTCGTTCTTCGAGAAGGCGTGGCCCAAGGGCCCCGAGATCCGCTTCCTCGAGCAACAGGGCGGCCTGGCGTCCTTCGAGCTCGAGGACGAGCGAGGGAAGCTCGCGCTCATGCCCGCGCCGATCCCGTGGATCGACCTCGAGTGGCCCGTGAGCGTCGCCTGGTACTGGCCCGAGGCGAGGAAGAAGCTCCTCCGCCACAAGGCTCACATCCTCGTCGCGCTCACGGGCCGCGAGGAGACCGACCTCTCGCTCGCGCGGCGCTGCCTCGCTCTCTCTCGCGTCACGGCCGCCGTCGCCGCCGTCACGAAAGCGGCCGGCGTCTACTGGGGCGCGGCTCCCCTCGTCATGCCGACCGACGGCTTCGTCCTCGGCGCGCGCAACGGGACCGACGCGATCCCGCCGATCCACCTCTGGGTGAGCTTCTCGATCTTCTCCGACAAGAAGAAGCGGATCTGGCTCTGCACGACCGGCCTCCACGCGTTCGACCTCCTCGAGATCGAGACTCGCTGCGAAAAGCGGAAGGCCACCGACGTGATCCAGACCGTCGCTGGCATCGCTCTCCTGGAGCTCATGCGAGGGCGGCCCGTCGGCGAGAACGGCGGCAGCGTGCCGGGGCCAGGGGGAGAAGACGTTCACGTGAAGGTCGGGCCGAGCGTGCTCCAGGGGCGGGGGGAGGTCATGACGCTCGAGATTAGGTGAGCCGGGGTCCGGGACCCGGTCCCGGTTCCGGGTCCGGGTCCGTCTCCGGTTCCGGTTCCGGTT
>JACQDU010000114.1 GCA_016200955.1 bacterium | reverse complement strand
CTGTCGGTCAGCTCGACCTGCTTCGCGACCTGGTAGTCGAGGAAGGCCGGATCTCCCTGACGGGGGCTCCTCGCGGCCCACGAAGGCCCGCCGTGCCACCGCGACGAGACGCCGAGCGCCGAGCGGAGCTCGTCGACCTTCTTCGCCGCCTCCTCGCGCGAGAGGCCGTTCGCGAAGTTCAAGACGAGCACGCGAGGCTTCATGAGCCGGAGCTTGTCGTGGTTCTGGACGAGCCAGGCGTCCGAGTTCGCGCGGCTCTTCTTGTTCGGCCAGACGGTCTCGTCGTCGTCGCCGGCCATCGCGCCCGGGCCGAGGGCGAGGAGCGCGAGGAGAAAAGCCGCGGCGGGTCGCGAACCACTTCTCATGTCGCGTGTCCTGTACAAGATGGTAAGCCATACCGAGAGGAGAAGCACCATGCGCAGGAGCGTGCTCGCGGCCGCGCTCGCGGCGGCCTTTCTCGCGTCGAGCGCTCGCGGGGCACCCGAGGACCCGACGATCGACTCGAGCCTGCGGCCCTCCTCGACCGCCAAGGTGGGCGACTGGCTCACGCTCCACTGCGACATGAAGAACCTGAACCAGACGAAGCCGCTCTTCGTGACCTTCACGGTCGAGTCGGTCTCCGACAAGGACGGCGTCGTCGTGCGCGTGAACAACAACCACAACGCCGACAAGCCGAAGGAGACCTGGAAGACCAACGACAAGCCGCGGCTCGGGCCCTTCCTCAGGCTCATCGTCATGAAGGACCGCGAGCCTCACATAACCGAGATGAAGCACGCCGGCGGGAACCAGAAGATCGGGGACAAGAACTTCTCCTGCAAGAAGCTCGTCTTCCACGCCGGTCTCTTCACCGACGAGGAGTTCGACTGCGAGCTCTACCTCTCCCCCGACGTGAAGTGCCTCGGGATCGTCGCGCTCGAGATGCGGCAGAAGAAGGCCAAGGGAGCCAAGCCCGAGCTCGCCCGCCGCTACGAGGTCGTGGGCTGGGGCAGCGCGGAGAAGACCGACTGGGGCAACACGGCCGGAGAGCTCCTCTCGAAGCCCGCGAAGGTCGACAACGACACGAAGCTCCCACAGAACCCGTTCGAGAAGGCGAAGGCCGGCGACTGGGGCGCGGTGCGCCTGCGCCCCAAGTTCAACGTGAACGCGAAGGAGATCCCGGACTCGACGTTCTTCACGTGGCGCGTCGAGAAGGTCGACGGCGACAAGGTCGTGATCTCGACGACGCGCTCCGACTCCCGCGCCGAGAAGAGCGCGACGTTCTCGAAGAAGGACCCGCCGACCCTGGGCGCCTACCTCGCGCTCTCGAACCTCTTCGACGACCCCTGGCTCTCCGAGATGACCACGGGCGACGAGACGCGCACCTTCCTCGAGAAGGAGTTCGCGCTCAAGAGGATCTCCTACGTGACGACGCGAGGCAGCCGCGGGAACGAGTCGCTCTCGACGAAGAACACGATCTGGATCTCGCCCGACCTCCCGGGATTCGGCCTCGTCGCCTACGAGAGCAAGGGCGACCGGCTCGAGCTCGAGGTCGAGGTGATCGGCTGGGGCACCGACGGCGAGGCCGGCAAGGCCCCGGTTCGCGTCGGAAAGACCGCCGAGGAAGCGGAGAAGGACGAGAAGGCCCGGAAAGCGGAGCGCGAGAAGGCTGCCAAGGGAGGAGGAGACAAGTAGATCGATGTCTCGCGTCCAGCCTCGTGCTGTCGGTTCGACGCGGAGCCGCGCTCAACGGCTCACTGGTCACCGGTCACTGGGCATTGCTCCCAGTGGCAGCTCCACCGAATGACACCGCTTGAATGACCAGTGACGAGCGGCGAGTGCATAGGGATGCGGTAAAGCCACCGGCCGAGCTCGTCCGCGCCATCAGCTTCGTAGTCTAGGCCGGCGTCCGACGAGCGAGCCAACTTGCCCCGGCTCGCGTGCCCGTTGCTCGTGCGACGTCTCTCTCGTCGTTGCGAATAGTCGACATCCAGTTCGAGCTGCAACGGCGTTCGGTCTCCGCTTCCCTCATGCGGCGCACCCGCGAAGTGCGCTCTGCCACGTGGGTCACGCGATGCCGGTTCGCCACCCGACTCGACGCGAGAGACGGCCGTCGGATCCAGGAACCGCGATTTGACACCTGCCCCGGAGGCCCCGTAACATCACACGCCGGCGGAGCGCGTAGATCGCGCCCGCGAGCGATGGACGCGCCGTGACCGAACCGCCGAGCACCGGCTCATGGCGCATCGAGCTCCTCGGAG
>JACQDU010000751.1 GCA_016200955.1 bacterium | reverse complement strand
GTCGTCGATGTGAGGAGAGGCGCGCTCGTCTGGAAGCGCGAGATCCCGCCGGGCCTCACGCTCTCGAGCATCGCGCCCGACCGGATCACGCTCTCGGGCGAGAAGCCCCTCGAGCTCGACGTGGCGACGGGGCGGCGCCTCGAGCCCAGGACCTCGAAGGATCAGCCCGCCAAGCCGGGGACGATCGACATCAAGTGAGCTCCGAGTGAGCGAGCTCTTCTTCGCGCGAGCGCAGATGGGTCTCTCGCTCGCGTTCCACATCGTGTTCGCCGCGATCGGCGTCGCGATGCCGCTCCTCATGGTCACGGCCGAGGTCCTCTGGCTCCGCACGCGGGAGCGCGTCTACCTCGAGCTCGCTCACAGGTGGGCGAAGGGGACGGCGATCTTCTTCGCCGTGGGCGCGGTCTCGGGCACCGTGCTCTCGTTCGAGCTCGGGCTCCTCTGGCCTCGCTTCATGAAGGACGCGGGAGCGATCATCGGTTTCCCCTTCGCTCTCGAGGGCTTCGCGTTCTTCACGGAAGCGATCTTCCTCGGGATCTACCTCTATGGCTGGGACCGCGTCGGCGAGAAGGCGCACGTCCTCGCCGGGGCGCTCGTCGCCCTCTCGGGGCAAGCGTCGGCGGTCTTCGTGCTCACGGCGAACGCGTGGATGAACGCGCCCACCGGCTTCCACCTCGAGGCGGGGAAGCTCGTCCTCGACGACCCGATCGCCGCGATGTTCAACCGAGCCGCGCTCCACGAGTGCCTCCACATGGGCCTCGCGTCCTACGCGGCGACCGGCTTCGGCGTGGCGTCGATCCACGCGCGCCGCCTCCTCCAGGACCCGGAGAACCTGTTCCACCGGAGAGCGGTCTCGATCGCCCTCGCGATCGGCGGCGCGGCGGCGCTCCTCCTGCCGCCGTCGGGCCACTTCTCGGCGACGCGCGTCGCGGAGCTCCAGCCCGCGAAGCTCGCGGCGGCGGAGGGGCAGTTCCAGACGGAGCGCGGCGCTCCTCTCAGGATCGGCGGGTTCCCCGACCGCGCGGCGCACCGGACGCGCTTCGCGATCGAGATCCCGCGCATGCTCTCCTTCCTCGCCTACGAGGACATGGACGCGGTCGTGAAAGGGCTCGACGACTTCCCGGAAGACGCAAGGCCCGATCCTCTCCTCGTCCACCTCGCGTTCCAGGTCATGGTGGGGATCGGATCGGCCCTGGCGCTCGTCGCTGTCTGGGCGACGTTGGAGAAGATCAGGAAGCGCACGCTCGCCGGCTCCCGGTGGCTCCTGCGAGCGATCGTCGTCTCGGGGCCGCTCGCGTTCGGGGCGGTCGAGGCGGGCTGGATGGTCACGGAGCTCGGGCGGCAGCCCTGGGTGATCTACGGGGTGCTCAAGGTGAGGGACGCCGTGACGCCCGTGCCGGGCCTCGGGGTCGAGCTCGTCGTCTTCTCTCTCCTCTACCTCGCGCTCGCGGCGGTCGTGGTGCTGCTCCTCCACCGGCAGGTCGCGCAGAGCCCCGTCTTCCACGAGGGAGAGGAGCCTGCCGGTGCTTGAGAACCTCGCGGCGCTCGCCCTCGTGAGCTCGCTCGCGTTCTACGTGCTCATGGGAGGAGCGGACTTCGGGGGCGGAGTCTGGGACCTCCTCGCGCGCGGCGAGCGAGCGGCCGCTCACAGGAAGCTCATAGCGCGAGCGATCGGGCCGATCTGGGAGGCGAACCACGTCTGGCTCATCCTCGCGGTCGTGATCCTCTTCACGGCGTTCCCCGAGGCTTACGCGACGATCGTGACGGCGCTCCACGTGCCGCTCTCGCTCATGCTCCTCGGGATCGTCTTCCGCGGCGCGGCGTTCACGTTCCGCGCCTACGACAGCGAGGAAGACAAGACACAGCGCCTCTGGGGCCGAGCCTTCGCGATCGCGAGCGTCGTGACGCCCGTGCTCCTCGGGATGTCCGTGGGCGCGATCATGTCGGGGAGGATCGTGGTCGTGGAGGGAGCCGTGACCTCGGGCTACGTGGCGTCGTGGCTCGCGCCCTTCCCGATCGCGACGGGGCTCCTCTGCCTCACGATCTTCACGTACCTCGCCGCGGTCTACCTCGCCGTCGAGGCCGAGGAGCGCGAGGTCCAGGAAGACTTCCGCAAGCGAGCGATCGTCGCGGGAGCCGTCGTCCTCGTCGCGCTCGCGGTCGTCTTCGTGCTCTCGTTCTCGGGCGCGCCCCAGCTCGCGCAAGCGCGCCGCGAGCGCGCCCTGCTCGCGTTCCCTCCGCCGCTCCTCGCGATCGCGTTCGCGGCGGCGGCGCTCGTCTTTCTCGCGAGGAAGCGCGTGTTCCTGGCGCGGCTCCTCGCGGCGGCCGAGGTCGTCTCGCTCGTCGTGACGTGGGGCATCGGGCAGTACCCGTATCTCGTCGTGCCCGCTCACACGATCGCCGACTCCGCGGCGCCTTCGGCCACGCTCCGGCTCCTCGCGGGCGCCCTCGCGCTCGGAGCGGTCGTGCTCTTTCCCTCGCTCGCTTACTTGATGAAGGTCTTCAAGGGAAGGAAGGCGTTCGCGGTCCTCGACGACTACCGGAGAAAGACCGGCCGGCTCAAGCCGCCTCCCGACCTCGGCTCCTAGTACTAGGGCTTCTTCTCCACGTTCCAGAGGAGGATCGTCGTGTCGGCGCCCGCCGACGCGAGCTTCTTGCCGTCGGGAGAGAAGGCGACCTGCGTGACGGAGTCGTCGTGGCCCGCGAGGCGGCCCGTGAGCTTCCCCGACTCGACCTCGTAGAGCCGGACGAGCCCGTCCTCGGAGCCGGTCGCGATCGTCTTCCCGTCGGGAGAGAAGACGACCGAGGTGACTCCCAGCTCGTGGCCCGGGAGCTTGCGGACCGGCGCGCCCGTCTCGACCTCGTAGAGGCAGACCGTCGCGTCCAGGCTCGCGCACGCGATGACCTTCGAGTCGGGTGAGAAGGCGAGCGAGCTCACGGCGTGCCCCTCGAGCTTCACGAGGAGCTTCCCGGTCGCGACCAGGAAGACCCTCGCGCTCCGGTCGTTGCTCCCGGACGCCAGGAGCTTCCCGTCCTTCGAGAAGACGACCTGCGTGACCTTCCCCGCGTGAGGGTCGAGCTTCTCCTCGGAGAAGCCCTCGGGGACCTTGGGCGTGAGGACGAAGATCGCGCCGTCCTCGTTCCCGTAAGCGATCTTGGAGCGCGGCTCGTGGAGCGCGGCGGCCGTGAGCTCGCCGTGCGCCAGGGCGTCGTGGCGCGTCTCCGTTCCCTCGAGTGCCTCGTCGAGCCCGCTCTCGTGCGCGACGAGGAGCCTCGCTCCACTCGGCCAGAAAGCGAGGGAGACGGCGCCTCCGTCGATCTTGCGGAGCACCTTCCCCGACGCCGTCTCGCGGACGAGCACCCACCCGCCGTCGGCCGACGCGAGGAGCGCGCCGTCGTTCGAGAAGGCGAGAGCGGTCAGCTCGTCCCTGTGCTCGCTCGCGTCGGGTCGCGCGAGCGGCTTCCCCGTCTCGGCGTCCCAGAGCCGGAGCGTCCTGTCCTGGCTCCCCGAGACGAGCGTCTTCCCGTCGGGAGAGAACGCGAGCGCCGAGACCCAGTTCGCGTGCCCCTCGAGCTTCTGGAGGAGCGCGCCGCTCGAGACCGCGCAGAGACGCACCGTCCTGTCCGAGCTCGCCGACGCGATCGCCTTCCCGTCGGGAGAGAACGCGATCGCGTTGACCCAGTCCGCGTGCCCCGTGAGCGTCAAGAAGAGCTTCCCGGTGTCGAAGTCATGGAGCTGGACCGTCCCGTCGTAGCTCGAGGACGCGATCGTCTTCCCGTCGGGCGAGAAGGCGACCTGCGTGACGGTGTCGGTGTGCCCCTCGAGCTTCCGGACGAGCTTCCCGCTCTCGAGCTCGAAGATCCGGACGGCCTTGTCGGCGCTCGCCGCCGCGAGCGTCTTCCCGTCGGGCGAGAGCGCGACCGAGAAGACCTGCGAGCGGCCCGCGTCGAACGGCTTCCGCGCCTTCCCCGTCGCGGACTCGAAGACGAGGACCTTCCCGTCGAGGCTCCCCGTCGCGAGGAGCTTCCCGTCCTTGGAGAAGGCGAGCGAGTGGACCTCGGCCTCCCACTGCGACTCGATCTCGCCCTGCTCCTTCCCGCTCGCGAGGTCCCAGAGAGCGATGGTCTTCTCCGCGGTGGCCGCCGCGAGCGTCTTCCCGTCGGGCGAGACGGCGAGCGCGTAGATGTTCCCCGCGTGGCCGTCGAGCCGGCGCTCGAGCGTCCCGGTGGCCGCGTCGAAGCACCGGATCGTCCGGTCGAGCCCGCTCGAGAGCACCTGCTTCCCCGACGGCGTGAACGTGACCGCGAAGACCGGGAAGCCGTGTCTCCAGCGGACCGTCCCGAGGCGCCCGACCGCTCCCTCGGGCAGCGCATCTCCGTAACGATCGACCGCCGGCCGCGCGTCCTCTCCTCGGACTCCCGGGACGATCACGAGAGAGAGACAAGCGATGAGAGCCAGGCGTGAGAGCGGCGGGCGCATGCGGATCTCCGAGCGCGAGATCATACGTTGTCGCGTGGGGAGTGATGCCACGGAGGACAACCGTTCCGGTTCGGGATCGGCATCCGAGACAGGACCCGTGACGAACGATCAGCGCTACTCACCGCTGGTCCGATCTACTTCTTGAGCGAGTCCAGGTAGCCCTTCCAGGCCTCGTAGTCGTCCGGGATCATCTCGCCCGTCGCGGCGCGGAGGCAGGCGAAACCGGCGGCGGACTTCTTCGGGTCGCCCGAGACCTCGAGGAGGCGCTTGAGCCCCGCGAGCCCGGCGGCCCTGAGGTCGGCCTTCGCCTTCGTCCACGCCGCGGCGTCCTTCTCCTTCGCGAGGTAAGCGGCGATCGCGGAGTCCACGACGTCGTCGGTCTTGCGCTCGGCATCGCGGGAGACGGAGTCCATCGCCCACTCCTTCCACCTCTTGATCGGGTCGGCGCGGTCGGTCTTGTTCCCGTAGATCCAGTCGCACGTCGCGACGAACGTCGGAGGAGCGCGCCGCTTGAGGACGCGGTAGGCGACGTAGCGGACCCACCCGTCCTCGTCGTCGAGGAAGGCCACGAGAGCGGGCCTCGCCTTGTCGAAGCCGCCGAGTGCGGCGACGGCCGAGGCGCGCGCGGGGCAGTCCCGGTCCTGCGCGACCTCGAGGAGGGGCTTGGCGGCCGCGTCCTCGGCCGAAGCGCCGAGGGCCTTCAGGATCTCCTCGAGGACCGGCGGGCGCACGTGGATCGTCATGTCTCCGAGGACGGGGTCCTTCTGCGGGCCCTTCGCGCGGAACGCCGCGGCCGCCGCTCGCGCGACCGGGAGGCACTTGAGGAGGAGAGGCACGGGAGGCTTCGCGCCTTTTCCCGAGAGGAGACGAGCGGAGACGACGACGTCGGCTCCCCCGCCGTTCTTCTCCGTGTCCTCGTCGTACTTTTCGAGGACCCTGGTCGCCGCGGCGAAGCCCTTTGCCTCGTCGAGCGCCGCGAGGAGCTTGAGGGCCTTCGCCCGGAGGAGCGGCCGCGGCTCCTCGAGGACCTTCTCGAGCGACTCGGCCCCGAGCGCCTTCATCTGGGCGAGACCCTCGAGCGCCATGATCCGAAGCGGCACCTCGCAGACCGTGTCCATGGCGACGACCTCGAGGCGCTTTCTCCCGGTGTCTCCCATGAACGGAAGCGACTCGAGGAGGAGAGGGAACGAAGGCGAGTGGAGCGAGCCGAAGGTGCCCGAAGACGCATAGGTCTGGCACGAGCCGGGGCGCTTCCGGCCGCGAGGGACCTCGCGCACGGGCTCGCCGTCGAGGACCTGCTCGAGCCACTTCTTCGCGGGCTCGTCTCCGAGGCGCGCCATGGCGATCACGGTCATCTCGAGGAGGATCGAGACGCGCTGCATGGCCTCCTCGCCGCCCTGGGTCGTGCTGTTGTACTTCGGCGTCTCCTTGAACGTGCCTTCCTCGGCCTCGACGAGGAACTTCGCGAGCTTCTTGAGCGCGAGGGTCGCGTCCTTGGGCTTCTCGTGCTTCATGCGAGCGGTCGCCGGAACGACGCAGCCCAGGATGTCGGGGTCCTCGCGCTCCTCGAGGAACTTGAGGAGAGTCTTGGACGACTTCGGCTCGCCGATCGTGCCGAGCCCGAAGATCGCGATCGCCCGGAGGAGGCCCGGCTTCGCCGCCTGCTGCTCGAGCCACGGGATCGCGCCCGTCTCGTGGCGGCGGACGAGCGCGTCCGCGATCCTCGCCCGGACGACGCCGTCTCTCTCGTTCGCGAGCGTCTTCACGAGAGCGGCGTTCACGCTCTCTCCCGTGTAATTCGCGAGGAGACCGGCCGCGTTCCTCCTGAGGAAGCCGGCCGCGTTCGGGTCGAGATACTTCACGAGAAGAGGCGCCGTCTCGTAGGGCTCGAGCGCGAGGATGTGAGACGCGAAGTCGGCGTCGAACCCCGTCGGGTAGCCCGAGCAGAGGTCCTCGGCCGTGAGCCTGAGCAGCATGCTCTCCTCGACGTCCTTTCCCAGGAAGGCGCGCGGGCGCTCCTCGGGGATCCCCTTCACTTCCGCGCGGACGGCCTCGACCCAGGGCTTCGTGAGCGTCTCGCCCTCGGCCGCCGTGCAGGAGACGAGCGACGGCTCTCCCACGAGGATCAGGAAGTTGATCGACTCCGCGTTCGGGACGAGCTCCGGGTGTATGAGCTTCCGGAGGAGGACGGCTCCCGTGATCCAGAAGAGGTCGTGGCTCACGGGCGGCGGATACTCGGCGGCGACCTCGGGGCCGAACTTGAAGTTCCCGGTCTTGACCGGACCCGCCGTCCCGTCGAGCTCGAGCGGCGGGCGCTTGTTGACCCAGCCTATGTGGAAGCCTATGTCGAAGGTCGCGACCCTCGCGTAGACCATGGCGCTCTGGAGGCCGATGTCCGAGGGCACGATGTCGGCCGGCCGCTCGACCGTCGTCGTGCGAGTGCCGGTCGTTCCCTCCGCAGCGGCTCTCTTCCCCGCCGCCGCCGGCTCGGGAGCGTCGCCGCCGGGCCCGGTCGGGACCTTCACGGAGCCGGTCGGAGTCTTCCGCGGAAGCTCCGTGACCCAGTCCACGGGAGTCCCGGGAGGGATCCCGACGTCCAGGTCGGCTCGCGCGACCGCCGCGATCCCGAGAGAGAAGCCGAGCGCCACGGCCGCCGGGAGCCACTTTCTCGACCGCACCGAGACCTCCGCTTTCAGGAAGAAATGGGCGGCCCCCGGACCCGACGCCGCCTTCGCTCATACGTCGAAGGGCTGACGCCCGTTCCGTTTCGCCTTGCTTGACGCCGTGCGTCCAGCGGCGGCTCGAGGAGAAGCTCACCCGACCGGAGACGAGGCGCTTCTCCCACGAGAAGAGGGTCTCCCGGCAAGAGATGAGCATCTTC
>JACQDU010000750.1 GCA_016200955.1 bacterium | reverse complement strand
GATCGACCAGCACAGCGTCCCTCTCGACGAGCGCGCTCTCGCGGAGCAGGACCTCGTCCTCATCGTGACCGATCACTCGAGCGTCGATTACTCGAAGGTCGTGAAACACGCGCGGCTCGTCGTGGACACGAGGAACGCCACGAAGGAAGCGCGGCGAGGGCACGAGGGCAAGGTCGTCCTCGCCTGAGCTACGGCCGCTCCACGACCTTGAACCGAGGGAGAGCCGCCGGGAGCGGGACCGGCTTCGCCTGCTCGAGAGGGACGACCCCCGCGTCCCTCCATTTCTCGAGGAGCTGATCCAGGCACGAGCGCCCCTCCTTGTGGGAGCGAACGTCGCAGAGAGCGAGCTTCGTCTTTCCCGGGCCCCAGACCTTCGTGTTGAAGACGCACGCCTCGCAGGCGGGCTCGCTCTCCGTGACCTTGAGGACGTCCCGGAGCAGGTAACGGCCGAGGCTCACGTGGTCGATGTCGCCGGCGGTGATCCAGCTTCCGCCGCCGGGAGCCTGCGTCCACATGGCGTCCTTGTTGGACGCGAGGACGCTCGTCTCCTCGGCGCCCGCCTCCACGAGGAACAGGCATTCCTGCGCCCTGTCCTCGACCGAGCAGCGCGCGATGAACACCTGGTCGTTCGTGAGCCCTCGCAGGAGAGAGTCGAGGTCGACCACGCCCGACATGAGGCGCTTTCTCTGGGCGACCGTCGGCTTCCCCTGGAAGCCGGCCTTGATCGAGAGAGCACGGCCCCTCGCTTCGAGGTCTTTGAGCAGCTTCGCCTCCTTCTCGGAGAGCGGCACGAGCTCGGGCGAGGGGTCCTTCTCGCCGCGGTCGGTGATCTTGATCTTCGTCTTCGGGGGAGACGAGCCCCTCTGGAACTTCGGGTTCGGGAACTTCGCCGCGGGATGGAGCTTCTGGATCGTCTCCCTGCAGGAGGGCTTCAGGCTCCCCTCGTGATCGCCCGGGCCGCAGAGCTTCGTGGGGTCGGAGCCCATGATGCAGTTCTTGCAGTCGATCCCCTTGGTCTCGCTCGTGTCGCGCTCGTCGGGGAAGCCGAAGAGAGCGTGGCCGAGCTCGTGGGCCAGGACCGTGCCCGAGGTCCAGACCATTCCCTTCTGGCCGTCGGGGGAGCCGATCGAATGGATCCGCCAGACGGGAGTGCCGGGCCGGCGCGTCTCCGCCATGGCGCTCGCACCGACCACTGCCGCCTTCGTCTTCCCCGTGGGGATCGTGACTCGCCCGAGGATCGTCTTGTCCTCGATCGTGCACTCGGAGATCCAGAGCTGGCCTTCCGTGATCTCGTAGAGGAGAGCCGAGGCCTTCTCGACGCGCTCGCCCCACTCGTCGAGGAGTGCGCGATCGACGTCCTCCTCGAACCCGACCGACAGCTTGAGCGGCGGGATCGCTGGCGGCGCCTCGCCCTTCCCGGGAGAGCCCCGCGCGGCGAGCCCGAAGGCGAGGACGGAGAGCGCCGCCGCGAGCGCGAGGCGAGGACGCGCGACCGGGACCACGGGCTTACTGCGGTCCCTTCATCTCGAAGAACGGGCTCCCGTCGGGGCGGCGCGGCTCGACCTTGTCCTTCTGCATCTTGAGCGTGCGCGAGGTCCAGCTCGAGTCGCCGATCTTCGCCTTCGCTCGCTGGGCGACGAGCTCGGCGAACTCCATCGTCGTGAGCTTCCCTCCCACGTCCGGGGTGCTCTTCCCTTCCTTCAGGAGCTCGAGCGCGGCGTTCTTGACGGCGCTCCCGGCCCTCACCTCGCCCAGGTGATAGAGCATGAGAGCGAACGCGAGGAAGATCGCCGTCGGGTTCGCCTTCCCCTGTCCCGCGATGTCCGGCGCCGTCCCGTGAGCGGCGTCGAACAGGGCGACGCGCACGCGCCTCTCCTTGTCGAAGCCGTAGTTGCCGCTCGCGCCGATCCCGAGGGAGCCTATGAGGCCGCACGCCATGTCGGAGAGGAAGTCCCCGTACTCGTTGAGCACGAGAGCGATCGTGAACGCCTGCGGCTTGAGCACGAGCTTCGCGAGGAGCGCGTCGAAGAGCTCGACCTTGTGCTGCACCTCGGGGTAGCTCTCGGCGACCTCGTTCACGACGGACTCGAAGAGGCCGTCCGTCGCGCGCTGGATCGTGTGCTTCGAGGACGACGTGACGGTCTTCTTCGTCTTCCGCGCCAGCTCGAACGCGAAGATCGCCGCCTGCCGGCAAGGCTCCTTCTCGACGATCCTGAGAGAGACCGCTGCCTCGTCGCCGATCGCGCGACCGGGGTCGTCGTAGGTGCCGCCGGTCGCGACGCGCACCACGTCGAGGTCGACGTCGGCCTTGAAGTTCGTCGGGACGCCCGGGATCGTCTGCACCGGACGGTGAATGACCTGGAGGTTCAGGCGCTTGCGGAGCACCTGGTTCGGGCTCTCCTTGACGGTGGCCGTCGGGTGCTTGAGCGCGACGCCGACCTTCTCGATCCCCTTGACCGCCTCGTCGTAGAGGGCGGCGCCGCGCTTCTCGCGGTTCGCGACGGAGATGTCGACGGGCCTCCACTCGAGCGCGAACGGGAGGCCCTTCTCGGCCACGAGGTGCACGGCCTGCGAGAGCTCGGGGCCGATCCCGTCTCCCAGGAGCTCGATCGCCGCGTAGGTCTTCGTCGCCATGCCGCCCTCCCTCGCGGCCCATGTTACTCGAAGCCCGCGCGGCGAGGCGCCGTCTCGTTCTCACGCGATTCTCTTCGTGCTCATGTTTCCTTCATCTGGCTTCCGTAGATTCCGTGTCCGACGACGGGGCAAGAGGAGGAGATCATGCGAGCGAACCGGACCGTGGCGCTGACGCTTTCTCTGGGACTCACGCTCTCGCTGGCCGCGCTGGCGGGCGCGGGCATCGCGAAGGGAGGCGACAAGGAGGAGGAGGACGCGCCGGTCGCGGAGAAGGACGTCCCGCGCGCCGCTCTCGAGACGGCGAAGCGCTTCTCCGAGGACGGCGTCTTCCAGAAGTGCACGAAGGGCGACGAGGACGGCCTCAAGGTCTACGAGTTCGTCATGAAGAAGGGCGCGCGCGAGATCGAGGTCCAGACCCTCGAGTCCGGCGGCCTCTTCGCGACGGAGGAGAAGGTCTCCCAGGACTCGGTTCCCGACGCGGTCAAGAAGAGCGTCGCGCGGCTCTTCAAGGACCCGTCGAAGGTCACCTACGAGCGCGCGGTGATCGTCGTCTACGAGTGCGTCTCGAAGGACGAGAAGGGCAAGACGACCTCCGAGCTCCTGGTCAACCAGGCTGGCGCCGCCTTCAAGGAAGTCGACAGCCACGAGGACGCCGCGGGAA
This sequence comes from bacterium, assembly GCA_016200955.1. GTDB lineage: Bacteria > Planctomycetota > J058 > J058 > JACQDU01 > JACQDU01. The sequence goes on along the minus strand of JACQDU010000750.1, from coordinate 3,989 downwards.
GCAAGGGCGAGGGCAAGGGCGCGAAGCAGCCCGGCTTCCTCGGGATCCAGTTCGCCGGAGCGGGCCCCGGAGCCGTGGTCGGGCAGGTCCTCCCGGGCACGCCCGCCGAGCGCGCGGGTCTCAAGGCCGGCGACGTGATCGTGCGCGTGGGCGGCAAGGCGATCGCGACTCCCGAGGAGCTCTCGAGCACGATCGGGTCGCGGTTCGCCGGCGACACGGTCGAGCTCCGCGTCGAGCGCGAAGGGTGGGCCAAGACCCTCACGGTCACTCTCGGCGCTCGCCCGGCGAACCTGGGCAAGGGCGGCGACGACGACGGCGAAGACGACGAGAAGGACGAGAAGGACGAGAAGGACGAGAAGGGCGAGAAGGATTAGCCGGCTCTCTCACCCGGAGACGGCGCGGGGCGCGGGCCCCGCGCTCTCCGGGTGCGGGTCCGGCGCGAAAGGAGACTCGACATGAAGCGGATCGTGATGACTCTCGTGACGGCGGCCAGTCTTGCTCTCGCGATCCCGGCGCTCGCGCCGAGGATCGCGGTCGGGGGCGAGGAGAAGGTCAAGGAAGCCGACGTGCCCAGGTGCGTCGTGGACGCGGTCAAGAAGAAGTACCCCAAGGCCACGGTCAAGGGCTACTCGAAGGAGACCGACGACAAGGAGAAGAAGACGATCTACGAGGCCTCGATCGAGGACGGCACGCGGAGGATCGACATCGACCTCTCCGCCGAGGGCAGGATCCTCGTCGAGGAGGAGACGATCAAGGCCGAGGACGCTCCCGAAAAGGTGAGGAAGGCCCTCGCCGCCTCGAAGTACGCGAAGTTCGACGTGAAGAAGTGCGAGAAGATCACGAAGGAGGAGAAGGAGGAGACCGCGGTCTACGAGTACGTCTTCCAGAGCAGCGACAGCAAGTGGGAGGTCGTCTTCGACAAGGACGGCAAGATCGCGAAGGAAGAGGAGAAGAAGCTCAAGAAGAAGGAAGACAAGAAGGAGGAGAAGGAAGACAAGGAAGACGACGACGACTAGGCTCTGTCCTGAAACGCCCGGCGCGCGTTTCGACACGTTCTTCAACAGGCTCACTCGCCGGACGCGAGACTCCGGAAAGAGCGCGGGGACGTGCGAGCAGCTTCTCGCCCGTCCCCGCGTCACTTCTTTGGCGACATGAGATTCCTTGGTTGCGATAAGACTTCTCCTTCATGAAACGGCCGTTGAGTCGATTCGCCCGCCTGAGGGCCCCTCGCGCCGGCTCGCGATTCAAGTTTCGAGCCGACGCGAGGGGTCGAACACACTGGGAGTGGGCCCGGAGAAGCGCCATGGTCCCCGGCGTTCGGGGCAGCCCTAGAGGCCGCTCCCGGAATCACCGCGGGGGGAGCCGCGCTCTCGCACGAGCGGCTCGTCGGCCGCTCTAGCCGCTCACTCCCAGCTCGACGTCTGCGGGCAAGTATCGAAGCGGATCCGCGAGGAACCGCCGGCAGCACAGCAAGCCGCAGAGCGGCACCGGCCCATGGGACGAGCCGTAAAGCTGAGCACGCGCTCGCGTGCTGCAGCCGCAGACGATGCATTCCAGCACTGGCCCCTCTCCCTCGGCGGGATCCCCGACAGGAACCCGCCGTGCAGCGAACAGGGAGACGACCTCGTCTCCCGTCGAACCTCCTCGAGCGATGTGCGCGAGTCGCTTCGACGGGGAAGACAACGCAAGGAACGGGCCGGCCAAGATCTCTCTCTGAAAATTCCATCGAGCGGCACGAAGCGTTCGAGCGGCCCTTGGGCCGATCGCGGGGCGCGGGCGAGCTTTCGCTGGAGGACCCTGCGGCCGTTCCACCTTCGAGCGAGCCACCTCGTTCGTGGCCGATCGCGGACGATCCGTCGAGAGAGCGTAACGAGTTGAAGTCACGCATCGTGACCCGTGAGGATCCGGGTCGCGTCGTTGCCTATAATTCGAGCCGTGAGCTCGGCCGAGGGGCGCTCGCTCGACCTCCAGGTCGACGCGGGAGACCTGGGAGAGAGGATCGACCGCTTCGTGGCCTCGCGCGTGCGCTCGCTCTCGCGCACGTTCGTCGCCACCCTCGTCGAGCGAGGGCTCGTGACCGTGAACGGCGAGGCCGCTCGCCGCGTCTCTCAGCGACTCCAGCGAGCGGGGCACGTGCGCGTCGTGATCCCCGCGAGCGAAGAGGGCACGTCGTCTCTCCGGGAGCGCGTGATCCACGAGGACGCCGCGATCCTCGTCGTGGACAAGCCCGCCGGTCTCCCCGTGAAGGCCCGCCTCAAGCTCGCGGGAGACGACGCCGTCTCCGCCGCGCGCCGTCTCCTCGTGGAGATGGGAAAGGACGCGAGCTTTCTCGGCACGCCTCACCGCCTCGATCGCGCGACCTCGGGCGTCCTCGTCTTCGCTCTCACGAAGGAGGCCGCGCGCGCCCTCTCCGGTGCCTTTGCTTCCAGGAAGACGAAGAAGACCTACCTCGCCTGGGTCGCGGGTGCTCCGAGCCCTCGCTCGGGCGCGATCGAGGCGAGGATCCTCGCCCCGGGAGACGGCGAGGCCCGGATCGACGAGCGCGGGAAGCCCGCGCGCACGCGCTACCGCGTCCTCCGCGAGGACCGCGGGCGAGCGCTCCTCGCGCTCCGGCTCCTCACGGGGAGGACGCATCAGCTCCGGCTCCACCTCGCTCACGTGGGCCACCCGATCGTCGGCGACGACGTTCACGGCGACGGCATCCGCGGCGCGGGACGGCTCCTGCTCCACGCTCGCCGCCTCCGGCTCGTTCACCCGATCACGGGAGAACGACTCGTCCTCGATGCGCCCTGGGACGAGTCGCCCACTCCTCTCACCTGATACAATCGCGGGTCCTGAGGAGCGGGGAGCGGAATGCCGCCGAAACCCCTAGTGGAGCTCGCGGGGATCGACCTCGAGCGGACCGAGCTCGCGCACGATCGGATCTACCCCGCGCTCCTTCCCCACGCGCACGAGCTCGCGCTCGTGGACGGCGTGATCCGCCACGACTCCGAGAAGGGCTTCACGGTCGGCTACCACGACGTCCGGGCCGACGAGTTCTGGTGCCGCGGACACTTCCCCACGCGGCCGATCATGCCCGGCGTGGTGATCGTCGAGGCCGCCGCGCAGCTCGCGCTCGTCCACTTCCGGCTCACGGTCGGGAAAGACTCTCGCGGCACGCTCCTCTTCGCCGGGATCGACGAGGCGAAGTTCCGGGATCCGGTGGAGCCGGGGCAGAAGCTCCTGTTGCTGGCTCTCGTGCGCGACATGAAGCCGCGGCGCTCGCGCTTCCGCACGCAGGGAGTCGTGGGCGGGCGGATCGTCTTCGAGGGAGAGATCACGGGAATCCTCGGCCCCGAGCTCCCGACGAGCTGAGCGCTCTTGCGCGATCGGATCGAGCGCCTCGTGGCCGCGCTCTGCTCGGACGAGTGCGCGGGCCGCGCTCCCGGCACGAGAGGCGGCCTCCTCGCGCGCGAGCACGTGCGCGAGGCTCTCGTGGCGGCCGGCCTGCGCGCGGAGGACCAGCCGATCAGGGGCGTGAACGGCGCGAACCTGATCTGCGAGCTCGAGGGGAGCGGGCCTCTCGCGGACCGGGCGGTCGTGATCGGAGCTCACTACGATCACCTGGGCTCGGGCCCTTCGGGGGAGATCTACCGCGGCGCCGACGACAACGCCGCGGCCGTCGCCGTCCTCGTCGAGGCCGGTCGCATCCTCGCGAGCGAGCGCGGGCCGAGGCGCCGGATCGTCGTCGCCGCCTTCGACACCGAGGAGCCTCCTCACTTCCTGGAGGGGACCATGGGCTCCGAGGTCCTCGCCGCGAGCGGGAGGCTCGCGCTCGACCGGGTGGACCTCGTGGTCGCCATGGACCTCGTCGGGCACGCCGTGGGCCAGGACGGCTTCCCGAGCGCGGTGCGAGAGTCGATCTTCGTCCTGGGAGCCGAGAAGAGCGCGGGGACGGCCGCTCTCGTGGATGGAGCGGCGCGCGGGATCGCCGGCCTCCGCGCGCGCCG
>JACQDU010000780.1 GCA_016200955.1 bacterium | reverse complement strand
GCCCGCGCGCGAGAGCTCGCGGGAAGGGAGGTGGCGCGTGGCTGAGCCTGTCCCGAGCGGGGCCCAGGGGCTCCTGAAGCTCCAGCCCGGCGCGAGCGGACCGCAGCCGAACCTCCCCGACGAGGAGTTCCTGAAGTACAACGTCATGCTCACGACGCTCGACCACTTCGTGAACTGGGCGAGGGCCTCGAGCGTCTGGCCGATGACGTTCGGCCTCGCCTGCTGCGCGATCGAGATGATGGCGGCGGGCGCCTCGAAGTACGACATCGACCGCTTCGGCTCGGGGCCTTTCCGGGCGACGCCGAGGCAAGCGGACCTCATGATCGTGGCGGGCACCGTCACGCACAAGATGGCCCCTCGCGTGAGACGGCTCTACGACCAGATGCCCGAGCCGAAATACGTGATCGCCATGGGAGCGTGCGTCTGCCGGGGCGGCCCTTACCACCTCTATGGCTACCACGTCGTCAAGGGAGTCGACCTCATCGTCCCGGTCGACGTCTACCTCCCGGGATGCCCTCCTCGTCCCGAGGCCCTCCTCGAGGCCGTCTTCCGGGTGCAGGAGAAGATCAAGCGCGAGCGCACCGTCTCGGGCGCCGGCGGGAAGACGAAGGGCGGCTACTCGGGAGACCGCGAGCGGAACCTCTCGGGGACCCGGCCCGACATCAACCCGCGCGTCCGGCACCTCTGGGGCAACCCCGAGGCGCAGGCCAAGACGAGCTCCCAGTGGGCGGGTTGGCTCAAGCGCCTCCTGTTCGGCCCGGGGCCGGGCGCTCACGGTGCTCACGGCCACGGAGCGGGCGAGCGCGGCGAGCACGGCCACGACGCTGCGGCGCACGACGAGCACGGCGCTCACCACTGAGCCGATCACGATGGCGCAGCCATCAAGCGAAGCGACGAGCACGAGCACGCGAAGCAATCAAGCGAAGCGAACGACGTAGGAGGGCGCGGTGCAGTTCAAGGAAGTCGCGGCGATCCTGAAAGAGAAGCACGGGGACGCGATCGTCTCCCAGGACGAGACGCGGCGCGACCCGTTCGTGGTCGTGAAGCCCGCGTCGATCGTCGCCGTCGCCCGGACGCTCCGGGACGACCCGCGCTTACGGTACGACCACCTCTCGCTCGTCTCGGCGGTCGACTACCCGAAGGAGAAGCCGCCCACGATCGAGGTCGTCTACCACGTGGACTCGCTCTCCTTGAACCACCCGTTCGTCTTCAAGGTGAGGCTGCCTCGCGAGAGCCCGAAGGTGCCCACTCTCCTGAACGTCTGGCGCACCTCGGACTGGCACGAGCGCGAGAGCTGGGACCTCATGGGAGTGGAGTTCGAGGGCCACCCGAACCTCACGCGGATCCTCTGCGCGGAGGACTGGGTCGGGCACCCTCTCAGGAAAGACTACAAGTGGCCCGTGGAGTACCACGGCGTCCCGTGCGGCCCGTTCGCCAAGGAGGGCGTGAACATCCCGCCCGACTGGGAACAAGAAGGCTTCACGACGAGGAAAGAGTAATGGCTCCGACCGAGATCCACGGCGACGTCCGCACCGAGGAGTTCCTCCTCAACATGGGGCCGCAGCACCCGTCCACGCACGGAGTGCTGCGCGTCGTCGTGCGCACGGACGGCGAGCTCGTCCTCGAGGCGATCCCGCACGTGGGCTACCTCCACCGCTGCTTCGAGAAGTGCTCCGAGAACTCGACCATGAAGGCGGTGGTGCCCTACACGGACCGCATGGATTACCTCGCGGCCATGTGCAACAACATCACGTATTCGCTCGCCGCGGAGAAGCTCCTCGGGTGGGAGAAGCTCATCCCGCGGAAGACGACGATCGTGCGGACGCTCCTCTTCGAGCTCCAGAGGATCGCGTCTCACCTGATGAGCGTCGGGACCTACGGCCTCGACGTGGGAGCGATCACGCCCTTCCTCCACTGCTTCCGCGAGCGCGAGAGGCTCCTCGAGATCTTCGAGGAGATCTCGGGCCAGCGCCTGAACTACAGCTACGTCTACCCGGGCGGCTTCCAGTACCCGTGGCCCGACGCGATCAACAAGAAGATCAAGGCATTCCTCGTGTACTTCGAGGACCGGATCAAGGAATACAACGAGCTCCTCTCCTACAACGGGATCTTCGTCGAGCGGACGAGCGGGATCGGCGTGCTCCCGCCGGACATGGCCGCGGATTACGGCTGCACGGGCCCGATGCTGCGCGGCTCCGGGGTCGCTCGCGACCTCCGCTGGGACCAGCCTTACCTGGTCTACGACGAGCTCAAGAAAGAGGGCGTCTTCCAGGTCCGCTACTACGGCGACCGCATGCCGAACCCCGCCGACCAGATGGTGAAGTGGGAGCTCGGCGTCAAGGGAGACTGCTGGAGCCGTTACATGGTCCGCGCCGGCGAGCTCGAGCAGAGCCGCCGCATGTGCCTCGCGTGCCTCGCGAAGCTCGAGAAGCTCACCGACGCCGACAAGGAAGCGGGCGCCGTCTCCGTCATCAAGGAAGCCGACAAGCAGTACCTCGCGCCCAAGGGCCAGGAAGCCTACTTCAAGTGCGAGAACCCGCGGGGCGAGCTCGCCTACTACCTGGTCGGCGACGGGAAGGCGAACGCTTACCGCGTGAAGGCGCGCGCGCCGTCGTTCAACAACCTCCAGGTGCTCACCGAGATCTCGCGAGGCGCCATGGTGGCGGACCTCGTCGCGATCATAGGCTCGATCGACATCGTGCTGGGAGAGGTGGACCGGTGATCTCTCTCCTCGCGGAAGACGCCAGGCCGGATCGAGGCACGGGGATCCTCGAGCTCGTCCAGCTCCTCGTGAAGCCCGAGACCTACGACAAGTGGGCTCCCGTCCTCGTGCCGGCGGCCTCGCTCGCGATCATCCTCCTGTTCCTCTTGCCCGTCGTCGCGACGGTCTTTCCCATGTTCGCGATCTGGCTCGAGCGCAAGGTCTCCGCTCACATGCAGAGCCGCCTCGGCCCCATGGAGGTCGGCTACCACGGCTGGCTCCAGACGATCGCGGACGGCGTCAAGCTCCTCGCGAAGGAAGACATCATCCCCGGAGGAGCGGACAAGGCGCTCTTCGTGATCGGGCCGGTGATCACGCTCGCGGGCGTGTTCGTCATGCTCGCGGTCCTGCCGCTCGGACCTCACCTGATCCCGGCGGACCTGAACGTGGGCCTGTTCTTCCTGGCCGCGGTCGGCTCGATCGAGGTGCTCGGGATCCTCATGTCGGGGTGGGCGTCCAACAACAAGTGGTCGCTCTTCGGGACGATCCGGCTCGCGACGCAGCTCGTCTCCTACGAAGTCCCGCTGGGGGTCTCGTTCGTCACGGTGACGGCCCTCGCGGGGTCGCTCTCGATGCAGGAGATCGTGAGAGAGCAGCACGGGTGGATCTGGAACTGGTTCGTCTTCCGGAACCCGCTCATGCCTCTCGTGTTCATCATCTTCTACATCGCGTCGCTCGCGGAGAACAAGCGCGCGCCCTTCGACCTCCCCGAGGCCGAGTCAGAGCTCGTCGCCGGCTTCCACACCGAGTACTCGGGCATGCGCTTCTCGATCTTCTTCCTCGCCGAGTACGTGGCGATGTACGTCGTCTCCGCGATCGGCGCGTGCATCTTCCTCGGAGGCTGGCACACCGGAATCGGGCCGCTCGACCACTTCCTCCAGGGCTCGCGCGGAGGCTGGGGAGGCGAAGCGGTCTCGCTCAAGGTGGCGCTCCTCGCGAACGTGATCGGAGTGTCGGTCGTGTTCGCGAAGGCGTGGTTCCTGATCTTCGTGCAGATGTGGCTGCGCTGGACGCTCCCTCGCATCCGCCTCGACCAGGTCATGGACCTGTGCCTGAAGTTCCTCCTCCCGGCGTCGGTCGTGTTCTTCGTCGCCTCCGTGGCGTGGGAGGTCGTGCCGTGGGAGCAGCTCTGCCGGAGCCTTCCGCTGGCCGAGAGGCTCCCGCGCGCGATCGTCTTCGCCTTCTACTCGTCGCTCGTCGGGCTGTGGTTCAAGTGGTTCTGGTCCACGTTCCAGGTCCCGCTCCAGAGGTCCGTACAGGAGAAGCCGTGGGTTACTTCCGGCGCATTTACGACGTAAGCAAGTCGATCCTGATCGGGATGAGCGTGACGCTGAAGCACATGCTCACGCAAAGGACCCTGATCACGAAGCAGTACGTCGGCCTCAAGACGCCGGTCCATGGCCGCGTCGGCAAGGTGCTCGGAGTCATGAACGACTACGGCACCGACTCCGGCCACATGGACCACGGAGGCTGCCTCGTCTGCCTCGCGGCGAAGAAGCTCGGGATCTCCGACAACGCTCACGTGCCGACCAAGGACCCGGACGCCGCCTACGCGGTCTACGAGCGGTATTACCGCCCCGAGACGCCCGCGCCGAGCACGCCGCGGGTCATCTGGTCCGCGCCGATGCCCGAGCCCAGGCCGCTCGACTACCTGCCGCCACGGCACCGCGGCCTCCACTACCTCGAGACCGAGAAGTGCATCATGTGCTTCCAGTGCTCGCGGGCGTGCCCCGTGGACTGCATCGATATCGAGGGCACGCGAGACGGAGACCTCGATGGCTGCCACCGCGGCGACAAGGTCAACCTGACGCGGTTCACGATCGACTACGCGCTCTGCATCTTCTGCGACCACTGCACGCTCGCTTGCCCGGACAAGCAGGTGTGCATCCACATGGGCAAGGAGTTCGACCTCACGTCCTACGACCAGGGCCATCTCGTGAAGAACCTGCTCACCGATGCGCCCTTCTCGAAGGACGACCGGACGCTCGTCATGAAGCACCGCGCCGAGATCGACCGCCTGGCCGACGAGAAGAAGAAGGCGCGGGAGGCGGCCAAGGCCGCGGCCGCCGCCGCGAAGAAGCCGGCGGCTCCTCCGGCTGCCGCTCCTCCTGCGGCGCCGCCCAAGGAAGAAAAGAAATGAACCACGAAGAGTCGAAGACACGAAGTCGACCGGGAAGGCACGTCCGTGGACCTTCGCGCCTTCGTGCCTTCGTGGTGAAGATCGCGTTCTCAACGAGAGCCGAGGACGGGTGCGCATGAAGTCGTCGGTTTCGCCTCTCTTCTTCTATGCGTTCGCGATCGTCAGCGTCCTCCCGGGCATCTTCGTGCTCGCGACGCGAGACATCGTGCGCGCGGCGTTCTGGCTCCTCGCAGCGCTCTCCGGGTTCGCGGGGCTCTACGTGCTCCTGGGAGCGGACTTCCTCGCGGTGACGCAGGTCGTCGTCTACCTGGGAGGGATCCTCATCCTGATCCTGTTCGGCGTCATGCTCACGCACCGCGACCCCGTGCTCGTGAAGCGAGCGAGACGGCTCAACATCGTGGTGCCCGGGATCGCGGGAGGCGTGACGCTCGCCGCCGCCGCGGTCGCCGCCGTCACGCGAGCTCACTTCGCGGTCCAGACGGAGCCAGGCGACCCGAGCAAGGCGCTCGCTCTCTCGCCCGACGGCCTCACGGGGACGACGAGGACCGTGGGCACGCTGCTCGTCGCCTCGAACGAGCAGCACGTCTCTTACCTGCTCGCGTTCGAGATCGCGTCCGTCCTCCTCCTCGCCTCTCTCGTGGGTGCCGCTTACCTCGCGAGGCGAGGAGACGTCCCCGCGCCGCGCGACGCACAGCCCGGCCCGGAGGGAGCGTAAGCCATGTGGGACATCGGCCTCACGCACTACCTCGTCGTCTCGTGCCTCGTGTTCGGGATCGGCGCGATGATCGTCATGATGCGGCGGAACGCCGTCGCCGTGCTCATGGGAGTCGAGATGATCCTGAACGCGGCGGCGCTCAACTTCGTCGCGTTCGGGCGCCTCCTGGACGCGAGGCAGGAGACCGGAGTCGCGGGCGTGGGGCAGGTCGTGGGCCTGTTCATCGTCGTCGCCGCCGCCGCCGAGGCCGCGATCGCCCTCGCGATCGTACTCAACTTCTTCAACAGGTACCAGACGATCAACCTCGACGAGGGCTCGGAGCTCAAAGAGTAGCCCATGAGCAATGACCAGGTCATCTACGCGGCGATGCTCATCCTCTGCTTGCCGCTCGCCGCCTTCCTCGTCCAGGTCCTCCTCCCGCTCTCGTGGCGGGGCAAGGAGAGGCAGGGCGACTGGATCCCGACGGGAGCGATGGCCGTCTGCATGCTCCTCGCGCTCGTGATCTTCGGCGCGAAGGTCGTCGGGAAGCCTCACGGCCTCCAGGAGCCGATCCGCCGCTCGTTCGTCCTGGGAGGAACGCCCACGGAAGCGCAGATCCGGGAGGGCGCCCACCGGACCTTCCTCGAGCTCGACCGGAACAAGGACGGCCTCCTCGACGAGAGCGAGCTCCGCGGCCGCCTGCCGGCCGACCTCATCACGCGCGAGATCGGGAAGATCTCCGAGAACGAGCTCGCCGAGTGGCGGCTCCGTCCCGAGCAGCTCCACTCGTGGATGCTCACGGGAGAGCAGCTCCCGATCGAGAAGCGCCAGTCGACGGCCGGCTATCGCGGCCTCGGCGCGACGCTCCGCTTCGACTTCGGCTTCCTGATCGACAACCTCACCGCGATCATGCTCGTCGTCGTGACGGTGGTCTCGTTCCTCGTGCACCTCTATTCCACCGGTTACATGAGGGACCACCACGGCCACCCGAATCCGCGCTACGGGAGGTTCTTCGCCTTCCTCGGGCTGTTCACGTTCTCCATGCTCGGGCTCGTCCTCACGGACAACCTGTTCATGCTGTTCGTGTTCTGGGAGCTCGTCGGCGTCTGCAGCTATTTCCTGATCGGGTTCGAGTTCGAGCGCCCCGCCGCGCAGGCCGCGCAGATCAAGGCCTTCATGACGACGCGCGTGGGCGACGTGTTCTTCTTCGTCGGGATCATGATCGTGGGAGCCACGGTCGGGAGCTTCAAGTTCGACGACATCTTCGCGAGCATCCCGCAGCACCAGTGGGTGCCGTGGGTCCTCTCGCTGTCCGCGATCCTGATCTTCGGCGGCGCCATGGGCAAGTCTGCCCAGTTCCCGCTGCACGTCTGGCTCCCCGACGCCATGGAAGGTCCGACTCCCGTGAGCGCCTTGATCCACGCGGCGACCATGGTCGCGGCCGGCGTGTATCTCGTGGCGCGTATGTTCCCCTTCTTCGCGGGGAGCTCGTTCTACACGGGGATCGGGACCTATTTCGACTCGACGCCGCTCGCGTTCGTCGCGTTCACGGGAGGGATCACGGCGATCTTCGCGGCGACGATCGCCCTCTGCCAGAACGACATCAAGAAGGTCCTCGCTTACTCGACGGTCTCTCAGCTCGGCTACATGGTGCTCGGGATCGGCGTCGGGTCGTTCGCGGCGGGCATGTTCCACCTGTGGACGCACGCGTTCTTCAAGGCCCTCCTGTTCCTCGGCTCGGGCTCGGTGATCCACGCTGTCGGGACGAACGACATGCGGGAGATGGGCGGCCTCCTCCGGAAGATGCCGATCACCTTCGGGACCTTCCTCGTGGCGACGGCGGCGATCTCGGGCGTGCCGCTCCTCTCGGGCTTCTACTCGAAGGAAGCGATCCTCACGCAGGCGCTCGCGTTCGGGCTCTACCGGGGCGGGCTGTTCCTGTTGCCGTTCCTCATGGGCATGGTCACGGCGGGGCTCACGGCGTTCTACATGTTCCGGATCATCTTCCTCACGTTCACGGGAGAGCCGAGGAACGAGCACCGCCACGACCACGCGCACGAGTCTCCCTGGACCATGACCGTCCCGCTCGGCGTGCTCTGCGTGTTCACGGTCTTCTCCGCCGGCTTCTTCTCGGTCAAGAGCGACTGGTTCCACAACCGGGTGGGCAACGAGCTGCACGCTCGCCTGATCGCCGAGAAGTATCCGGGGATCAACGACGTGTACAAGGAGACGGCGGAGCCGCACGAGCACCAGGCCGTGCACGAGGAAGGCCCGGACGCACACGCAGCGCACGCGGTGCCCTACTTCGTTCCTCCGGCGGCCCTCGACGAGGAGGGCCGCGAGAGGGCGCACAAGATCCCTCTCCTGCTCTCGCTCATGGCGGCGACGTGCGGGATCAGCTTCTGCTGGGCCGTCTTCGCCGGACCGCTCCGCTACGAGGAGCTGGCGCCACGAGGGACGTGGCTCGGAGCGTACCGGCGAGTCCTCGAGAAGCTGTATTACCTGGACGACCTCTACAACTGGGCCTTCATACAGCCGCTCATGCAGTGGAGGCTCAAGTTCGCGTGGTTCGACCGGAACGTGATCGACAGGGTCGTCGACGCGTTCGGGGAAGGGACCGTGCGGTCGTGCACGCTCGCCGAGAAGCTCGACCGGCGCTCGCTGGGAATGGCGCGAGGAGCGCAGCTCGCGGGAGGGGCGGCGGCGATCGCGGCGCTCTCGCTCGTCGGCGCGGCGACGAGCGGCGCGGGAGACTACGCCTTCGACCTCGGCGGCTTCGGCGCGGTCCACGTCGCGCTAGGCGTGCGTGCCGCGATC
>JACQDU010000779.1 GCA_016200955.1 bacterium | reverse complement strand
GCCGGCGTTCGCGCCGGCGCTCACGGGGAGCATCTCCTGCCACGCCCTCCCCTGCCCGAGGAGGAACGCGATCCCCAGGAGAGTCGTCGCCAGGATCCCTCGCGCGAGCCCGTCCTCGTCGCCCCCGTCGATCGCGCGCCCGCCTCGCCTGAGCGCGACGCTGCTCGCGAGGAGGATCACGGTGTTCGCCCAGAGGATCCTCGGGAAGGGCGCCGCTCCCTCGAGCGGCCACTCCGCGGCGCTCCGCCGGAGCAAGAGGGCGCACGCGAGCGTGACGAGGAACAGGATCGAGCTCGCGATGAGCGCGAACGCGAGGGCGATCTTCGGCCCGGAGAACGGGATCTCGTCGTCGCCGTCGCCGCGGCCTCCGCCCCCTCCGCCCCGGTCCTCGTCGCCGCCTCCCGTGTCTCCGCCCGAGCGCCCGAGCTCCGGGCGAGGCGGCGGGAGCGCGACCTCGACGGGCGCTTCCGGAAGGGCGGCGGTCGTCATGCGCTCATTGTGCCCGAGGAATCGAGCGCCTGCTCACCTGAACGTCGGACGCAAGCAGGGGGAATTGGCGGCCAAGGCGCCAAGACGCCAAGGGGCTGTTTCTTGGCGCCTCGGCGTCCTGGCGGCGAATCGTTTCTCCGCTCGCTGCTACGGCCGCGGATCGATCTCGACGTAAGCCGGGTAGACGAGCTTCTCGTCCTGCCGCGAGCGCCAGCTCTCGAGGATCGCCTTGAACTCGGCGACGACCTTCTTCCTCTCGGTCTTCTTCGCGCCGCACTCGACCGTGACCGGCTTCGAGAGGTCGAGGAGCCGCTCGTCGAGGTAGACGCGGGCGAGCTCGACTCCCTCGGCGATGAGGCCGATCTTGTTCTCCCTGCGCATGGCCCTCGCCTCGAGGCGGACCTTCTGGGCGCCCTTTTCGCGCTTCGCGACGCGCAGCCAGAAGGCGCCGTCGAGCCGATCTCCCACCGAGACGTACGTCACGGCGTCGGGCGCCGGGTTCCGCTTGTGCGACGTGAGGTGCTTCATGAGAGCCAGCGAGATCTCGCCCTTCCCGTCGAAGATCCCGTCGAACTTGTGGGCGACTCCCTCGAGCGCGCGGAAGTCGACCTGGCCGCCGAGCTCCTTGAGCTTGTCGCACGCTTCCTTGTCGGGCTTGAAGGGGACCACGTTGTCCGCGGTCCCGTGAGCGACGAAGGCCGGGAGAGACTTCCCGTTCTCGAGGAGAGACGTCGACTTCTCGTCCTTCGCGCCGGGCATGTAGAACTGCCGCGAGAGCATGCCCGCGATCGGCGCGATCGCCGAGAAGCGGTCCACGCGGCGGAGCGAGATGTTCCACGTCCCGAACCCGCCCATGGAGGCTCCCCCGATCGAGACGCGATCCGGGTCGATCGCGTAGAGCGAGCGGGCCTTCTTGATCGCCTCGAGCGGGAAAGAGCGGGGGCTGTCGTAGAGCCACCAGTGCTTGAAGTTCTTGGCGATCGCGGCGGGGACGCCGTCCTCGTTCCCCTCGCCCTCGGGGAGAGGCTGGGCGCTCGGGGCGACGGCCACGACGTCTCCCGTCGCGGCGAGAGCCTCGGCGATCGGGAGAGCGTCCTTCGCCTTCCCTCCGAGGCCGTGGAGGAGGACGACGAGCCCGAGGCCCTGCTTCGCGTGAGCCTTGATCTGCTGCTCGGACGGAGCGACGACGATCAGGTCCGTCTTTCTCCCGTGGCCGTCCTCGAGCTCGAGCGTCTGCTGGCCGGCCTTCGGCTCCTCGTCCTGCTTCCTGGGCTCGCGGAGCGTGGCGAGGAGCTGCCCCGGTGTCGCCTTCTTCGCGTTGAGGGCCGAGATCGCCTTCTCGAGGTCGCCGGCCTCGACGTACTCCTGCACGAGCGCTCGCAGGTCGGGCCGGGCCTTCTCCTCGAGGAGCGAGGGCCCGCCGATCGCCGGCGAGAGGAGGACGAAGGGAAGGAACGCGAGGAGAGCCGGGAGAGCGAAGCGCGCTTTCATGGAACCTCCGGAGCCTCCTCTACGTGCGAGCGCCGTCCGCGTGAGCGCTCGGCTCGTTTTGACGCTTCCTTGACCTCAGTGGAACTTCCGCGGGTCGACTTCCACGAAGGCCGGATACACGAGCCTCTCGTCCTGGCGCGAGCGCCAGCTCTCGAGGACGGAGCGCAGGTCGGGCGCGAGCTTCCCCTCGAAGCGGACCGCGCCGCCGGCTTCGACGGTGACCGGCTTCGAGAGGTCGAGGAGCCGATCGTCCACGTAAACGCGGGCGAGCGAGACGTTCTCGCTCTCGAGGACGATCCGGTTCCTCGCTCGGTCGACCCTGGCCTCGAGCCGCGCCTTCACGGGCGGCGCCTTCTCCTCGCCGTCGGCCTTCGGGGGCATGGGCTTCTTGCGCTTCGCGATCCGGAGCCAGTAAGCGCCGTCGGTCTTCTCGTTCCAGGAGACGTAGGTGACGTGCTCGGGCGAGCTCTCGCGGCGCTTCGACGTGAGGAAGCGGACGAGGTCCTTCCCCGTGTCTCCCTGGCCTGCCCAGACGCCCTCGATCATGTGGCCGATGCCTTCGAGCTTGCGGAGCTCGACCTTTCCCTCGAGCTCCTCGAGGCGCTTGCAGGCTCGCTCGTCGGGGCCGAGGGGGACGATCGGATCCTTCGTGCCGTGGACCGCGAACACTTCGAGGAGCTTCCCGTTCTCGAGGAGAGAGCGCGTCTCCTCGGGCTCTTGCCCGCCGATCACGGCCTTCCGCGAGAGACCTCCCGCGAGGGGAGCGATCGCGCAGAAGACGTCCGGGCGGCGGAGGCTGATGTTCCAGGTCCCGTAGCCTCCCATGGAGTGCCCCGAGATCGCGACGCGCTCCGGGTCGATCGGGTAAAGCGAGCGGGCCTTCCGGATCGCCTCGAGCGGGAAGGAGCGCGGGTTGTCGTAGAGCCACCAGTGAATGAACATGCCGCCGGGAGGGACGCCGTCCTCGCCGCCCTCTCCTTCCGGGAGAGGTTTCGCCGAGGGCGCGACGGCGACGCATTCGCCCGTCGCCGCGATCGCCTTCGCGAGGGCGCGCATCTGCCCGTTGTTCCCGCCGAGGCCGTGGAGGAGCACGACGAGCCCGAGCCCTTCCTGCGAGTGCTTCTTCAACTGCTCCGCCGAGGGAGCGGCGACGAACAGCTCCGTCTTCCTGCCGTTCCCGTCCTCGATCTCGAGCGTCCGGTCTCCCGGAACGGGGTCCTTCTCGGGAGAGACCCTCTCGCGGAGCGCGGCGAGGAGGTCCTCCGCGCTCGCGTTCGCCTGCGAGAGCGCGGAGAGCGCCTTCTCGAGGTCGCCTTCCTTCGAGTACTCGAGCGCGATCGCGCGGAGCGCCGCGCGGGAGGCGCGCTCTTCGGCCCTGGCTCGCGCGGCGACGAGGAACGTGCTGAAGACAAGGAGAGCGAAGATGAAGGCGCCCCGTTCGAGAGCGACATGAAACGCGGAGGCGCGGAGCGACGCGCAGAGGTACGCAGAGAGCGACTTCCCAGAGCGGCTCTGCGAAGACTCCGCGTCCTCCGCGCCTCTGCGGTCATCTGTTTTTTCATTCCGTGCGAGCATTTATC
>JACQDU010000113.1 GCA_016200955.1 bacterium | reverse complement strand
TCTTGGGCCGCATCACGTCAATCGGTCGCCGCTGTGAGTTGCAAGCTCACTGGGAGCTCAGGCCTGGTCGGCGACGTCCTCCGAGGCATAGGCGCTCGGCGTGACGAACGGCGCGAGCTTTGTCCTCAGGTCCTCGAAGGACCGGTCTCCCACGAGCTCGAGCACGATGTCGCCGTTCAGCACGACGATGATGTGAGGGATCGCCTTGATCTCGAGCGCTTCAGCCGTGCGAGGGTTCTCGTGGACGTTGAGCCTCCCGACCTTGGCGACGCCCGAGAATGCCCGGGCGAGCCGGAGCATGACGGGGTGCATGAGCTTGCAGGGCACGCACGTCTGGGCCCAGAAGTCGATGACGACCGGGAGCCGCGAGCGAACGACCTCGTCCTCGAAGCTCTCGTCCGTGATCTCGACGAGGCGCGCGTTCTCCTCGGGAGGCTTCGAGCCCGCGAGGAGAGCGCACGCCGCGCGGAGGCGCTGCGATTCGGTGCGAACGTGCACGTCAGCACTCGCCTTCGGCGAATGCGGTGGCGCGGGGCGAGGCTCGGGCGGGGCCGCCACGCTCGCATTCGCCTCCGGCGAATGCGGAGCTTCGGCCTCCGGCGTCCTGGGGATTTCCCCGCGCGACGCGCGGGGAGACGCTTCGGCGGGTGGCGCGAAGACGCGCTCCTCTTCCACGGGAAATGACCTCGCTGGGACGGAGGGTCTCGAAGACCGCATTCGCCTGCGGCGAATGCTGAGGCGGGAGTTGCGGTGGGAGCTTCTTGCGAACCCTCTCCATCGTGATGGAGACTCTAAGCTCCGCCACCGACAAATTTCCGCAGTCGCCGGAGGCGAATGCGGTGGTGCAAGAATCCACTTGGGCGGAAGGCCCTCCGTGAAGGAGCGAACAGGTCGGAATTCACATCGCCCTCGCGAGCCTGGCCGAGCTAGGGCGAAGGGGCGCCATCACTTAGGAGCGATCTTCGATTCGTAGGCCTTGATCTTGTTGTAGAGCGTCTTCACGTTGATCCCGAGGACCTTTGCGGCCCGGACCTTGTTTCCGTTCTGGCGCCTGAGGACCTTCATGATGTGCCGCTGCTCGACCGATGCGAGCGCCGTGTCTCCGTCGTCCTCGACGGGAGGCGCGGCGTCGGGCTCGAAGAGCGTCGGGGGAAGGTCGCGCGGCGTGATGACCTCGCTCCTCGCGAGGATCACCGAGCGCTCGACGAGGTTCTTGAGCTCGCGCACGTTCCCGGGCCAGCGATAGCTCTTGAGCGCCTCGAGGGTCTCGTCGGACATGCGCTTCTCCGGGAGCCCGCGGCGGGCGTGGGCGCGGAGGAAGCCGCGCACGAGCTCCGGGATCTCGTCCTTCCGGTCGCGGAGCGGGGGCACCTCGATGTGCATGACGTTCAGACGGTAGAAGAGGTCCTCCCGGAAGCGGCCGCCGCGGACCTCGTCCTGGAGCTTCTTGTTCGTCGCCGCGACGAGGCGCACGTCGACGTGGATCTGCTTGTGCCCTCCGACGCGCCGGAACTCGCTCGTCTCGAGGACCCGGAGGAGCTTGACCTGGAGGTCCGTCCCCATCTCGCCGATCTCGTCCAGGAAGAGAGTGCCGCCGTCCGCGATCTCGAAGAGGCCCTGGTGGTCCGCGTGAGCTCCCGTGAACGCGCCCTTCTCGTGGCCGAAGAGCTCGCTCTCGAGGAGCGTCTCCTGGAGCACGCCGCAGTTGATCGCGATGAAAGGAGCCGCGCGCCGGGGGCTCTTCTGGTGGAGCGAGTTCGCGACGAGCTCTTTCCCGACGCCCGACTCTCCCTCTATGAGGACGGTGAGGTCCGTGGGAGCGACGAGCTCGATCGTCTTCACGACCTCGCGCATGGCCGGGCTCGACGCCGTGAGCTCGGGCGAGCGCTGGCCGCGGAGGTCGCTCATGCGGCGCAATGCCTGGTTCTCGTGAGCGAGGCGGACCTGCGCCACGGCTTTCCCGACGACGAGGAGGAAATACTCGCGGTCGATGGGCTTCGGCACGAAGTCGAAGGCGCCCGACTTCATGACCTTCACGACGGAGTGGATCGGGGCGTCGCGCGCCGTGATGACGACCTCGACCTCGGCCCAGCGCTCCCTCGCGCGCTTGAGGAGCTCGAGCCCGTTGATCCCTTTCACGAAGAGGTCGGCGACGACGACCGAAACGGCCTCGCGGGCCATGAGCTCGAGGGCGGCCTCGCCGTCGCGCGCGCCGAGCGCGATGTAGCCGTCCACCTTGAGCGCCGAGAGCAAGAGCTCCCGAAGCTCATCTTCGCCTTCGACGACGAGGATCGGCGGCTTCTCGGGCATACCTCGGCAACGCGGCTACGGAGATTTTTCCGACCCGCGTGCCCGATCTTAGACGCGCCGCACCCCGTGGACAAGCGCGTGGAGCTCTCCGGGAGTCGATGAGAGAAAGCGAGTCGAGCTCAGCGCTTCCGCGCGATGCGCTTCGACCGCGCGCCCTTGCCCCGGGCCTTCGCGCGAGTCTCGGTGAGGCGCCGCCATCGCTCGCGGTTGTAGTGCTTCGCGCAGTAACCCTTCGCGCGGTGAGGTTCCTTGCAGCGCGCGACTCGGCAGCCCTCGCGACCCATGATGTGCTCGCGCTCGGGAGTGAGTCGGCCGTGAACGCGGAGCTGGCGCTTGTGCTTCCGGCAGTACCACGCGATCGTGTCGGTGCGACCGCAGCCCCCGACCTTGCACACGCGGACGACCCCGCGCTCGCGCTCGGGCGTCAGCTTCCCGTGCCTCAGGATCTGCGTGTAGTGTTTCTTGCAGTAGCCCTTGGCGTAATGACGGATCTTGCAGGAGTCGACACGGCACGGTTTCTCTTGGCGTCCAGGGAGAGCGGCTTCGGCAGGCTCGTCGTCCGACTGCTCAGGCGATTGGAGGTCCATCTCCCTTTGATCCCTCGTGGTTCCAGGTCGGTGTCCGTGCACGGGCCGCGCGAGCGAGCGCCTCGCGAGAGCGCCTTCGAGTCAGCGATCACGTCGGCGTCCGCAGCGATCCGGAGCGCCGGCCAGACTATATAGAGCGAATGGGAGAAAATGCAAGAAGGGATTTTCGTTATCGCTTGCTCTCCGGGAGAGAAGCTGCGCGGGACGTGGAGCGATCCCGGACAGTGGCACGGATCGTTTCATCCTGGGCCCTGCGAGCAAGCGCAGCCCCACGGGTGCCGTTGATCACGACGGCGACCGCGATGAGCTCGCGCTCCCCGCGAGCGCCGTGCTCGAGCTCGAGCACGCCCGCGAGCGAGCTCACGCCCTTCATGGTCCCGGTCTTCCCGCGGAAGACGGCGCCCGAGGGGAGGTCGCCGAGGCGCTTCTCGAGCGTGCCGTCCTGCCCCGCGACGGAGAGTGTCTCGAGAAAGGTCACCCCTCGCGGACCCTTCACGACCGACTCGAGGATCGTCGCCAGCGCGCTCGCGCTGAGGCGGTCCTCGCGCGAGAGGCCGGAGCCGTCGCGGATCGTGAGCTCGCTCCCGGCGACTCCCAGGTCTCTCAGGAACCTCGAGACGACCTTGGAGCCGGCCTCCCAGCTCCCGGCCTCGCCCTTCTCTTTCCCGAGCGTCTTGAGCAAGCACTCGGCGTAGAGGTTCTGCGAGCGCTTGTTGCAGACCGCGAGCGTGCGCAGGAGAGGAGAGCGGCGCACGAGGAGCGGCGTCCCCGTCGTCTTGGGCTCGCTCTCGGCGACGAGACGCGCCTTGCCCTTCACCTGGACCCCCGCGCTCGCGAGTCTCTCGGAGAGGACGTTCGCGAAGAGGAGCGCGGGCGAGCGGACGGCGACCTTTGCCTCGAACGGGCTCGCCTTCTGCCAGATCCTCCCGCTCACGTGGATCGTCTTCCCCTCGGCGTCTCTCGCGCAAGCGACCCTGTGCTCCTTCTTCTGCGGCGTGAGCGTCGCCGTCACATCGAGCGCGATCGAGCGCGTCTCGGGCTTCGCGGTCGCGCGGACCGTGCCACCCGCGGGCTCGACCGTCACGTCGAGGCAGTTGTCGTTCAGGTTGAGCGCGGAGACCTCGGCCGCGTACCAGTCCTGGGCCTCGGCCTCGTTCCAGTCGGGGTGAAAGCCCGCTCGCTCGAAGGCGCGGTCGTCCGCGACCACGTCGCCCTCGATGACCTTGACCTTCTTCGCGAGCTCCTCGGCCCAGTCTCCGAGGAGAGGCGCCTCCTCGACCTGGAAGCGGCGCGAGATCGAGGGATCTCCCGAGCCCCGGACGACGAGGTCTCCCTTGAGCGTCCCTTCCTTCGAGAGCGAGCCGCGCGCGTAGACGCCCGTCTCGTGCTCGAAGTCGGCTCCGAGGAGCTCGAGCGCCGCGGCCGTCGTCGCGAGCTTCATGGTCGAGGCGGGCGTCGTCGGCTCGTGCGCGTCCTTGGAGTAGAGCGTCTCTCCCGTCGTGATCGAGCGGACGATCGCGGAGACCTTCGCTTCCTTCCCGAGCTTCGCGAGCTCGTCGTCGATCGTCCGGGAGAGTTCGCCCGCGAGGACGACGGGAGAGAATGCGAGGAGCGCTGCGAGCGCGAGAGCGAGCCCGCTCGCGTGCGCTCCGCTCCGCGCGAGAGCGCGGCGAGAGCCGATCATTTTCTCCTCCGGAACGGGAGCCTCGCTCCCGGCCTCTACTTATCGGCGCTCCCGGCGCGAACTTTGAGCGAGCGGGCGAGGGCCTCGAGGAGCTGGGGCGCGTCCTCGTCGTCGAGAGAAGCCCGGACGCACAGGCGCACGTTCGTGGACTCGTTCGAGATCACGGCGATCCAGACCGCCAGCTCCCGCCCTTCGGTGGCATCCTTGAGCGCGATGCGGTACGCCTTCCCGAGAGGGCAGCCGTTGATCCAGCCCTCGCCCCTGCCCAGATAGCCGACGCACGGGTTCTGCTGGCACCACATCTGTCCGATGAGGGCCGCGACCGTGTCGGGCGAGTCATACTCGCCGCGCGGGAACGCGCAGATGTCGAACGCGACGGCCTGGTAAGCCGCCTGGTAAGCGACTGCGCGACCCTTGAACGACTTCACGAAATCCTCGGGGAGCGAGACCTTCCTGAACGAACGCGGGACGCCGAGCTCGAGGCCGAGCTTCTCGTCGTACGTCCTCACCATGGCCCACGGATCGGCCTCCTTGCGGATCGGCCGCGAGCCCCCAGGCGGCGCGATCGCCCGCGGCATGGCGTCGGGCCAGATCGCGCGCGCGAAGCCGAGCGCGCCGGACCCCGAGAGCGCGAGCGCGAGTCCGAGCACGGCCAAGCGGGGCCCGGGATGCGGCTTCCGCGCGCGCAAGGGAAGCAGCGCTCCCAGGATGCCGCCGGAGACGAAGGCGACGAGGATCCCGGGGAGGACGGTCCTGAAGACGACGAGCGGGTCCGTCCCCGCCGCGTCCAGCAAGCACATGAAGAGCGTGATCGCGCTGCTCACCACGGTCGAGACGAGGGAGCGGACGGCGTCCTTCTCGCGTAGCCGCACCGCCGCGGACGCCGCCGCCGCCGCGAGAGCGAAAGCTCCCGTGAGCCCACCCGTCCCAGCGTGCTCGAGCCAATCCGCGGGCTCCCAGCAGCGCACGAGGTTCCCCGCCGCTCCTCCCAGGACGAACACGAGGAGCGCGCCCCCCGCGCCGAACGCGCGCTCGCTCCTCCACCCCGACGAGAGGACGAGCAAGATCACCATGGCGCACGCGAAGACCTGCGCGCTCCCGTGAACGACCAGCGTCGCGACGAGCCGCCACCACCCGAGCGGGCTCCCCGCGAGCTCGGGCGAGAGCTTCGCCGCGTCGAAGACGAGGTTCCCCTGGCGGTGATAGGCGTAGGCCATGCCGAGGATCGCCGCCGCGAGCAGGAGGGTGACGATCGGCCAAGGCGGTCGCTCTCGCGCTGGCTCGGGGAGCGCGGTCCTTGCGGGTGTCCGCGATCCAGGCCATCCCAGCGGATGCGCCGCCGGTCCCGCCGCGGACGCGGGTCCGGCCCCGCGTGTGGCATCCCCGGGAGCGACCGCCGCTCCCCCGGCACCCACGGGTCCGGCTGCGGGTGTGGGCACGGACCTGGGGAC
>JACQDU010000756.1 GCA_016200955.1 bacterium | reverse complement strand
GGGCAAGAGCGCGCTCGAGCACTGCCTCGACTAAGATCGGGACGAGGCGCACGAATGAAACAAACATGGCTGGCGGCCGTGTTGCTCGCGACAGGAGCGCTCGGATCCGTGCTCTCGCTCGCGCCAGCCCGGGGAGGCGACAAGGGGCCCCACGGACGGCAGCCCCTTGTGGTCCTCGTCTCGCGGAACCCCTGGCTCATGGTCATGGGATCGGACTCGCCTCGTTTTGCCCTCTACGACGACGGACTGCTGATCTTCCAACGCGCGACGCAGAGCGACAGCCGCCGGGAGCTCGTGTCAATGACTCTCAGCCAGACCGAGACCGCTGCGCTCGTGAGCTCTCTCGGGATCGGATTGCTCGCGAAGCTCGATCGGACTCACCGCGTCTCGACCTGGACCGACCAGCCGACCCACGACCTTCATGTCTGGATCGAGGGCAAGCGGAAGACGGTGTCCGTCTACGGCCGTCTCGACCCGCGCAAGGTCGCGGCTCAACCGAGCGACCCGGACGACGATGCGTGCAAGGCCGAGCGCGAGAAGACGCCCACCGCCTTCCTTTCCGTCTTCGACAAGCTCGTTGGCTACGCGAACGACGGCGCGAAGCCGTGGCTTCCCGCAAGGGTCGAGGTCATGATCTGGCCGTTCGAGTACGCGAAGGACGATCCGGTGAGCTGGCCGGAGGGATGGCCCGGAATCGATCACGCGGACACGCGGAAGCGTGGCAGCGACAGCTACTCTCTCTTCCTCGAGAAGGAGCACCTGGAGGCGCTCAGGAAGCTCATGGCCGACATGAAGCAGACGCAACCCCTGCTCCTCGGCGGGAAGAAGTGGGCCCTCGCATGGCGACTCCCGTTCCCGGAAGAGCAAGTCTGGATGGGCAAGGATTAGAGACACGGGCAAGCCATCACATGGGCAGGTCCCAAGGCTTCTTCTTCTCGCGTAGCCCGTCCCGGAACTGCTCGATGGCAAGGGAGAGGTCGTAGCGCGAGGCCGTGGAGCGGACCTCCTCGCGGTAGAGGATGCGCGCGGCGACCGGCCCGAGGCGGAAGCACCAGTAGAGCGCCATGAGCGGATTGATGAACAGCACGCTGTCCTGCGTGCGCTTCGTCTTGTGGTAGTCGCCGAACCGGCCCTCGAGCGCCGAGACGATCGAGGACGAGACGATGCTCGGATCCTTCGGCATGGCGTCGTGGACGGCGAGCACGGCCTTCGTGTAGAGCTCGACCTCGGGCATCTCGCGCTGGAGCGCGAACACGCCGAGCAGCGCGCCCGCGCGCGTGAGGTCGGCGACCGCCTCAAGGACGTAGGCGTGGAAGACGCCGTGGAAGGCGTCGACGCCGAAACCGAGACACGCGAGGACCTTCGTCGGCACGTCGAGCGCGTCGACGGCGAGGATGCTCGCGATGTCCTCCTCCGGCGTCCCGAGCCCCGGCTCATCTCCGCGCATGAGGCTGTCGGTGCCACCGTCGACGAGGACGACTGCGTCGAGATCGAGCCGCTCGGCGAGAACGCCGTAGGCCTCCACGAGAGGCTTCACTCCGGTCCTCGCGAGGCAGTAGATGGGCACGTTTCCGAGCCCCTCCGCGCGAAGGAACCGCGCGAGGTGAACCTCGGGCGCATACGAGGCGCGCGGCGGTACGTCGGCGTCGGTGACGAAGAGCGCTTCCGAGAGAAGCCGGCTCCCCGCCCATTCGTGCTCCGCGAACGTGAGGTTCGCGAGGTGGACCGTCTTCCCCGCGTTCCGCAACGCGAAGTAGAGAGGGAGCCCGGAGAAGACGTCGAAGCCGCCGCCGGCGCCAGCGATGAGGACACTCCGGGCCGAGCTGAGCTCCCCGAAGATGGGTGGCAGGAGGCCGCGCAGCTCTCGCTCGGAGCTTCCGTGCAGGGTCATCTGTGGTTCCCCGATCCCACGATGGTAGACGAGAACGACCGCCGGGACGTTCGTCGAATCCGGCGCCATCCTACGAGCGCGAGGATCGAGCGCCGATGGCGCACCACTCTGCCCGCGGGCCATGCACGACGTGGAATGGCATCGCGACAAGGTCCAGCCAAGCCGCGCGAGCCACGATGCGCGTGGCGCGGCACCGACGAGCGTGAGGTGAACCGTGGACCCGACCTGGACTGCTCATCGCACTGCGCTTTCGCGGCTATGGAGGAGACGCCGTCGGGAGCTACGCGCCGCCGGTAGCGTCCACACTTCTCGCGCTACGTCGACGATTCCACCTGGGCTCTCCACATCTCGCTCCGTGAGGACGACGAACACGGAGACGCCCGCCAGGCTCAAAGCACGGGCAAGGCAGGCATCGAGCAAGCCCCACCCGTCGGTCACGACGAGCACGCGCTGGAACCGCTGCGCGAGCACATGACGGGCGACGGCATCGAAGTCGGTTCCGCCGCTCGTCACCACGCGGCCTTGCCACACGTCATCCAGCGGGACCGGCACGACCTCGTCGGAGAAGAGGAAGACCGGCTCGGCGACGAGTGCGCCGAGGTGGCGGACGAGGCCGTAGACGCTCGCCCACGCGAAGCCAGTCGACTCCGACACGTCGACGTAGACGTGGACGCGCTCCGCGTCCTCGGGAGGGGCGACCCGGCTTTCGAAGAACGACGGCCACACGCCGGCCGCGAGGAATAGAAGCGCGCGCCTCCCCGGTAGCCCTGGAACGACGACGCGGGCCGCGTCCCAGGGCTCGAGAGCGCGCGCGGCACGCACTGGCTCGAGAGCCGCGCGCACGCGACGGCGAAGCTCCTGGTCCGGGTCGGCGAGCTCGTCGGGAGTCACGCGCGCCTCCTCGATCGCGGATCCATGACCGGCTCGCCGCCCTCGGGGCCGACCGAGCCTGACGCGCTTGCCGGGCCGCTCGGCGTGGTCGCCGAGAAACGTCGGAGGAACGAGCGGAACGCCCTTCAGAATCTCGCGGAGCTGTCCCAGGAGTCGGGCGTGCGAACAGCGCCCTTCCAGCCACGCCGCGCGATACCAGCGCGCGAGGCGATTTGCTCGCTTCGCATCGATCCCCGCTCCCCGGAACACCGAGGCGGCGACGCGCACGAGCACGTTTCGCGGAAGCTCGGCAGCCGCCGCCAGGGTCACGATGCCGAGCGCGTCGGGGCAACCGCCGCCGTTCGCAAAGCGAGCCAGCATTCGGTGCGGTGGCAGAAGCAGGGCACCAGGCAGCGTTGGCTTCCCGTAGAGGCGGTCGAGGAGCGCGACGCCCTCGGGGAGGATCTCGGAACAGAGAAACCGGTTGATCCTCACATCGGCGACGACGTTGGCAAGAAGGTGCGCCTCCGGGTCCTCCTTCGCCACCTCACCGCGATCGAGGTCACCGTGGACTCGATGCAGCACTTCGTGGAGCAGGACGAAGAGGACGTCGCGCGGCGTGCGGAGCTCCGCACGCACGAAGCTCGGCGCGAGCTCGATCCTGAGCCGCCGTGCGCCGACCCGGACGATCCGCGCCGTCTCTGCCTCCTCGGAGTAGACGACGGGACAGTCGGCGCCGAGGCGAGAGAGAAGGAGCAGCGCTCGCCGGTTCTCGAGCTGGGCCGCAAGACTCTCGGCGATCCACAGGAAGTCCTGGGCCGTGTCGAACTTCACGCGACAGCTCCGGGATCAGCGAGTACGAGCCAGCTCTCGTTGTCGGCGAGCCGCGCGAGCGGGATCCCTGCACCCGGCGGCTCGGCCGGCAGGTAGATCCCGCGCGTCGTCCGCGCGAGGACCGTGCGCGCGACCGGAGCTCCACCGAGAACGGGCTCGCGCCCCGTGAGCGGGATCGGAAATCGCGGGTCGAGGACGTAAGCTGGGCTCGCAAGCGCACGGTGCTTCACGCGCACCGTGCGCCGCGAGCCCTCGACCTCCGCGCGAGGCGGAACACGCACGAGGCAGCGTGCGACGAGGTGAGTGTGCGGCGCGACGTCGTACGCTGCGCGTGCCCAGAGCGACCCGTGCGCGTCGAGCATCGCTTCCGTGCATGGCGGGAGCTCGGCACGCGACCGGAACGTGCGCGAGTGCTCGCCGTCGAACGTGAGGAGCGTGGCGTCGCGCGCCCCGGCTTCCCCGACGATCACGAGGTACGACAGTCGCGGGACGAGCCGTCCTCCCGGGGCGTGCATGACGAGCGGAGCGGTGGCAACGCCTCCGTGCGAGCGGACGAATTGCAGAGGCGCGGCCTCTCCAGCGACCGTGATCTCCTTGAGGAGCCGGGGAAGTTGAGAGGCGCCGATGGCGGGCAGCCCGCCCGACGCATACAGCCAGTCGGCGCCCGGCTGCGGGGAGTAGGGCGGCGCGTATGCGTACATTGGCCGGAGAGCGGCCGTGAGCACTTGCATCCCTTGCAGAGGGTGCGTCTTCAGCATGCGGAGAAGCTCGGCGAGCGCCCCCTCGCCTGCCGGAGCACAGCGAGCACGAAGAAGCTCATCGGCGTCGCGCGGATCCTCGGCAGAGACGAACCCGTCCGCGGCCCTGAGCTCGCCGCACTCCTCGCGAATACAGAGCCGGCCGTCGCGTAGCTGACCGATCGTTCCGCGCTCGTCCTGCGGCAGGCCCCCATCGGAATCGAGCTCGCGAAGACCGAGCGCGGTGAGAGCCAGCGGGGAGCCGATCATCTCGTGCAGCACGCGGCGGAGCGGCACCTCGACCACGACGCGCTCGAAGATCGTAGCGCTCCCAAGACGCGCCGCCACGCGGTAAGCAGGGACCTTCACGGCGCGTCCTCCTCTCCCGCGGTCAGCCGTTCTTCGATCTCGCGCCCCAGCTCGCGAACCTGACGGACGGGACTCGCGAAACCGTTGCGCCGCCCGCGAGGGGGCGAGTAGGGGACATCGCTCTCGTGCGACGCCAGGAGGTTCGCCGCGGCGCGAAGGCCGACGAGGAGCTCGGGCGAGCTGCGCCCCTCTGCATCGACCTCGGCGACCGCTTCGGCGATCGTCCTCGTTTCTTCGTCGCCCATCGCGAGCGCGCGGCGGCGAGCGTCCAGGATCCGGAACTGATCGTCGGGGTCGAGATCGAGCTCTCCGGCCGCAACCTTGCGCGCCAGCTGATCGACAGCCACGAACGCCGACGCACATCGTTCGGTCGAGGCATTCGCAGATGGGAGCCCGAGGAGCCGTGTCACGCCTGCGCGGCGCTCCTCGACGGGAACTTCTCGGTGCTGCTCCTCGAACGCGCGAACCGCGCGCATGGGGTCGGAGGGGAGTCTGAGAGTGCGGACGAGCTTCGATCCCGTGACGAGAGCAAGAGCAAGCTCGTGTGCTGCGCGCACCACGGACACCGGGACGTCCTGACCGGAGACCTCGAACGGAAGCCCTGCCGAGAGGCCGTCGTAGAGGACCTTGCCCGCCGTGGCCAGCTCGATCGACTGTCCGAGGAGCTCCTACTCGACGCAGAGGCGCGCCTCGATCAGCCTGCGCAGCATGCCGGCACGGCGGGAGTCGATCGCCACATCTCGCGCTTGAAACGCCTGAACGACCTCGACTACGTACTCCTCAGCGCCCGCTCGCACGGAGGGCAGGATCGCCGCGAGACGAGCACGCGCTCCTTCGACCGCTGCGAGAAAAGCGGCGGCAGCCGGTCCCGCCAGCGGGACCTCGCGCTCGCGACGGATGACCGAGCGCGCGTCCTCGGGACTCATGTCCTTGAGCTCCGGGATACGGAGGATCGCGATGAAGCGTCCCGCGAGCGCCTCGTCCAGCGGGTTGGTGCCGGCGTAGCTCGGCGGGTTCATTGCAGCGAACAACTGCTGGAGCTGAGGGAGCGGGCACCCCATGATCTGCCGCGCGTGGACGACCTCGAGCCACTTCGACTGGAGGCTCGGCTGGGCGCGGTTGAGCTCGTCGATCAGGACGGCCTCCTTGTCCCAGATCGAAAGCGGAGTGCGGACGTAGCCGACCGTTCCCGACTCGAGCGAGCTCGGGTCGGGGAAACCGATCACGTCCTCGAACATGCTCTTCGACGCGTCGTAGGCCCAGAATCGCAGGCCGAGCGCCTCGGCTGCGCGGCGGCAGAGCTCCGTCTTGCCGGCGCCGTGGGGGCCCCAGAGCAGGATTGGCTCACGAAGGACGAGTCCGGCGAGGAAGTTTCTCTCGATGCGTGCGTACCCGTACGTCCCGAGGCCCTGGACAAGCGACGCGCCGCGGCCGCGGGCGGGCCGCCTCTTGCGAAGCGCCATCGTGACTCTCACTCCATTGGCCCGGCTCGTGGTTCGGGAGGTGTTCGGGCCAATCGGCTATCATATCGCCTGGCTCCGACATTCCATGGCGCAGGACCTCAACGGGTGCGGATGCGGGCTGTTGCGTCGAGAGAGTAGGGCGTCGGGGATGCCGCGGGCGGGGCGTGGACTGCGTCACTGAGGGCGCGGCGTGCTCGCGCTCGATATCCTCCACAAGGGGGTAGGCTGTGGCACGGAGCGATCGAGCTCACCTTGCACTCCTCTCGTTCGTCGGGCTCCGAGTCGCCGATCCCGCGCTTCTGGAGCTGGGATTGACGCTGCCAGGGCTCGAAGAGCGTGCCGGTGCGCTGGCACGCTTGCCGGGCCTCGGTCTGCTCACGCTCGCGGGGACCATTCCCGAGGGCTGGACGTGCTCCTACCACGAGCTCGATAGTGCCGACGAGGAGACGCTCGCGTGCATCGCCGATGAGCGCCCGACGCTGGTGGCCCTCTCCGCGCTCACCGCGTCGATCGAGCAGGCCTACCGAGCGAGCGACTCCTTGCGCCGCCGCGGAGCGAAGACCGTCCTCGGCGGCCTCCACGTGACCGCCCTCCCCGACGAGGCGCGCGCGCACGCGGACGCCGTCGTCGTTGGCGAGGGAGAGGCGATCTTCGCGACCGTGCTCGAAGACGCGCTTAGGGGCGAGCTCCGGCCGTCTTACCGCGCGGAGGCGCCGTTCGATCTCGCGCGCGCACCGCTTCCCCGCTTCGATCTCCTGGGCAAGCGCGCGCGGCCACGCTACACGCTCCAGACCCAGCGCGGCTGCCCGCTCGCCTGCGAGTTCTGCGGTGCGAGCCGTCTTCTCGGGACTTTCCGCGAAAAGCCCGCGGCCATCGTCGCACGAGAGCTCGAAGCGATCTGCGCCCTCGACCAGCGACCGGTCGTCGAGCTCGCGGACGACAACACGTTCGTCAACCCGCGCTGGTGCAATGAGTTCCTGGACGCGATGGCCGAGCGCGATGTGCGCTGGTTCACCGAGACCGACGTCTCGATCGCCGATCATCCCGAGTTGCTCGCGCGCCTCTTCGAGAGCGGCTGTCGGCAAGTGCTCATCGGCTTCGAAGCCGCGAGCCCGGCCGGCCTCGAAGGCATCGACGCGCGCAATTGGAAGCGCCGTCGCTTCGACGGTTACCGCGATGCGATCCGGCGCGTGCAGGAGACGGGCGTCAGCGTGAACGGCTGCTTCATCCTGGGCAAGGACAGCGACGGTCCGGAAGTGTTCGACGAAGTGGCCGAGTTCGTCGAGAGCTCGGGTCTCACCGAAGT
>JACQDU010000112.1 GCA_016200955.1 bacterium | reverse complement strand
CGCGGCCGCGGGCGCGCTCGCCGTGCTCGGGCAGCGGGAGCTCCTCCTCGCTTACGTCCCGCTCTACGCGATCGTGATCGCCTTCCTCGTCGTCCGCGAGGAGGAAGCTCTCGCGGAGCGTTACGGCGCCGACCACGCCGCGTATCGCGCGCGCGTCCCCGGGTTCTTCCCGCGGCCCTGGCGCCGCCTCGCCCGGGCGGAGAGGCACGGGAGCTTCTCGTGGCGTCCGATCGCGAGCGGACTCGAGCTCTGGAAGCTCCTCGGGATCGCGGCGGTCTTCGCTTTCTTTCTCGCGCGCCGGCTCGCCTGAGAGGCGCGGCCGCTTGCGAGCCAACGGGCGAGCGGTCAGACTGCGCGCATGGACCGGCACCGCGAGGTGCTCCTGGGGAAGCTAGCGATCGGCCGCGGCGTGCTCTCGCGCGAGTCGGCGATCCGCTGTTTCCACGCGGCGAAGGATGCCCGGTCCCTAGAGCGCTCCGCTCCAGGCGCTGCGGGAGCAGTTCGCGTCCTCGCGGGCCCGCCCGAAGGCGGGAGCCAACGGAGGCGTCTCGCCCGCGCCGCCCGTCACTCCCGCGCCGCGGCTGACCGAGCCGGCGGTCGCTCTCGGGGAGTTCGACGACGGCTTCTCTCCCGAGCTTCCGACCATGCCGCCCAGGGCCACGGAAGTGCCGCCCGGGAACATCGACTCGACCCTCGTCTCGGATCCGCCCTCCTCTCACGCCTCGCGGCCGCCCGACTCGCTGCCCTCGGCGATCCCGATCCCGGCTCCTCTCGGCACCCTCGTCCCGAAAGGCGCCGAGGAGACCAAGCGAGACATGGTCAACGAGAGCGACCCGGGCTTCACTCCCTTCGTGCTCGACAACTACGAGGTCCTCGCCCCGATCGGGAAGGGCGGCATGGGGAGCGTCTACCGCGCGCGGCAGCGGTCGCTCGATCGGCTCGTGGCGATCAAGATCCTCACGCAAGCGAACGAGGACCAGCGCGTCCGGTTCGACCGGGAGATCAAGGCCACCGCGGCGCTCAATCACCCGAACATCGTGAAGGTCATAGGAGGCGGCGTCTACACGCAGCCCGGCGAGCCGCAAGGGCGCCCTTACTTCGCCATGGAGTACGTCCTCGGTCGCGACCTCGGGAGGTGGGCGCGCGAGGCGCCTCGCTCGGCGGGGCTGTGCGCGGCCATGACCGTGACTCTCTGCGACGCCATGCACTATGCGCACAACCGCGGGATCATCCACCGCGACCTGAAGCCCCAGAACGTCCTCGTCACGAACGACGGCGACATCCCGAAGATCTGCGACTTCGGTCTCGCGAAGGTCGCGGAGAGCAACCTGACCCGCACGGGCGACGTCATGGGGACGCCGCAGTACATGCCGCCCGAGCAGATCCTCGGCGACCGGAAGAAGATCGGGCCGCCCTCCGACGTCTACGGGCTCGGAGCGATCCTCTACCACCTGCTCGCGGGGACGCCGCCCTTCCACTCGAAGAAGATCTTCGCGCTCACGGCGATGGTCGTGAAGGATCCGCCGGCGCCGCTCCGCGCGAAGAACCCGAGCGTGCCGGCGGCGCTCGAGGCGATCGTGCTCAAGGCCCTCGAGAAGGATCCGGTCGCACGTTTCCACACGGCTCGCGACTTCGGGAGAGCGCTCGCTGGGCTGAACCTGCCGCGCTGAGGCAAGAGAGAGGCCCCCGCTCGCTTACCTCTTCGAGACCTTGGTGAGCACCGTCGTCGTCGTCGTGGGGATCGTGCCGGACCCCGTCTCCACGATCAGGACGGCCTTCGCGGACACGGGAAGGTCCCTCGGGAGCCAGATCTCCCATGTCTCCTTCATGCCCTTCATGAGGCCTTCCGTCTGCACGGACTGGCACTTCATGTAGTAGCAGGCGAACGTCCCCGCGGGGACCGTGATCGTCTCGTCCCTCTCGTCGACGATCGGCATCGTCGGCTGGACGGAGTGGCCGGAGAGCGGGAACCTTCTTTCGTACGCGTCGAGGGCGTCCGATTCGATCCTGACGTACGCGTCGCCCGCCTCTTTCTTCGTGAGCGTCCACTTCTGGGCGTTCTGCAGGCCGGAGTGTCCCGACACGAACTCGAACGTCGACCCGACCGCGACCGTCTCCCACGTGCCCTCGGGGTAGACCCTCGGGGCCGTGCTCGGGCGGTGGAGGAGGCGAGGCACGAGGAGGACGGCACCGGCGACCACGAGCCCCAGGAGGAGCGGTAGACCGAATGCTCGACGAGCGGCCATTTCCCTTACCGTGTAGATCCTCTCATTGGTCGTGGAGTCATGCGAGAGGCCAACACGCCCTCCGGCGACCCGCGATGCGGAGCGCGCGGAAGGCGCGGACGGCCATCCCTCCTCGTCCTGCTCCAGACCGCAGAGCCCCCATCGGCAATCCGAGGGGTGTCGGGTTCGGGATACCGGACCTCTGCATGATCCCCGGTCCGTTCCACCAGAGACGCCGTGCTCTCTGCCACGATCACGCTTGTCAGCGCCGACGCGACCGGATATCTCCCGGGCATGCTGGCTCGACCCAGCCCGCCCACTTCACCCGACCCGGGAGATCGAGAACACCGCCTCGGCCCACGCTCCCCGTTCGCAGGCCCCGAGATCCTCGCACGAGCCACCGACGACGCCGCGGCTCCGCTCCCGTTCAAGCCGAAGGCGAGACCATGACCCTCCACGCGATGACCCACTTCCCGCCCTCGCGCACGAGCAGGAGAGCGTCGTGCCCCGTCTCCTGGTAGCGCTCGCCCGTGACCTCCCAGGACATGTCGAAGCGATAGGTGAGAGCGGCCGTCTCGCCCCAGGTGCGGATCGCGACGTCGGACTCGCGGTAGTCGAGGACCTGCGCGGCGTCGGTGAACTCCTTGAAGCT
>JACQDU010000755.1 GCA_016200955.1 bacterium | reverse complement strand
GCGTGGGAGATCTCGACGGCGACGGGAACCTCGACCTCGCGACGAGCACCTCGGACGGATCGATCGTGATCCTCTGGGGGGACGGGACCGGAGCGTTCCCCGCGACCAGCGCGCTCCCGCTCGGGAGCAGCGGAGCCGTGGGCGCGCTCGCGCTCGCGGACATGAACGCCGACAGGCGCCTCGACCTCGTCGTCACGTGTCCCTCGGGGTTCTCGATCTTCCTCGGGAGAGACGCGCGCGACTGGAAGCGAGTGGACTTCTTCTACTCGATCGCGGGCGAGACGCCGTCGGGCCTCGCGGTGGGAGACCTGAGCGGCGACGGAACGCTCGACGTCGTCGTCACGACGCTCGACGCGGGCTCGACTCCCGGCGCGGTCGCATCGGTCTTCCTCGGCCGGTGAGATTCGCCGATCGGCGTCTGGCGCGGAGGCCCGCGGCGGCTACGATCACCTCTCGAACGGCCGCGGATCGCGGCGGAACGGAGCGTTCATGAGGTACTCGGGCCTGGCCGCACTCGTCCTGGTCTCCGCCGGCGCACTCGCGCTGCGGGCAGAGGACCAGCCGCCGCCGCCGGTCCTCGACACCGTCGAGAAGAAGGTGGGCTACGTGCTCGGGATGAGGATCGGGGCCGACCTCGCGCGGCAGGGAGCCACGACGATCGACGTGGACGCCTTCGCCCGCGGGCTCAAGGACGCCATGGCCGGCATCGCCCCGGTGCTCTCCGACGCGGCGATGACCCAGGCCCTCGTGGACTACCAGGAGGCGCTCAGGGCGAAGGCGGCCAAGGCTCACATCGAGCAGGCGAAGAAGAACAGGGAGGAAGGCGCGGCTTTCCTCGAGAAGAACAAGACCGCCGACGGCGTCTCGGTCACGCCGAGCGGCCTCCAGTACAAGGTGGTCACGCGCGGCACGGGCAAGAAGCCGACCGCCCAGGACGCCGTCGTCGTGAACTACGAGGGCAAGCTCCTCGACGGGACGGTCTTCGACAGCTCCTACAAGCGAGGCGAGCCCCTCACGTTCGGCGTCTCCGAGGTGATCCGGGGCTGGACCGAAGGGCTCCAGCTCATGGAGACGGGCTCGACGTTCATGCTCTACATCCCCTCCGACATGGCTTACGGCGAGAACCCGCCGCCCGGCGTGATCGGACCCAACGCCGTCCTCGTCTTCAAGGTCGAGCTCATCGAGATCAAGAAGAGATAGACGAACCACGAAGACACGAAGGGCTTGGAGAGGAGCCGTCGCTCCACTCCTCGGGCCCATACGGCGAGGACGAGTCGGCGGATGCTCGAGCAGAGAGAGTGACTCGATGTCCCGCGCGCTCGGATGGAGAGGCCGGCTGTTCGTGGGCTCGCTCCTCGCGTTGACGGGGGCCGTCGTCGCTCTCTCGGTGGTCGTCTGGCGCGGGCGAGCTCTCACGCATCGCAGGCTCGAGCGCATGCTCGAGGGAAGCCGGCAGCATGCCCTCGAGCTCTCGTGGGAGGACAGCCCCCGCGGGACCGCGCAGCTCGCTGTCGGACTCGTGGCCGAAAGGAGTCACCCCTTCGACCCCGAGAGGGAGGCCGTGGATGCGTGGGGCCATCCCTTCCGCGTGAAGCAGAACGACCCGGACGGCGCGCTCTACTACTCGTGCGGCCCGAACGGCATCGACGAGCAGGGTGAAGGCGACGACATCGGAGTCTACGGCACGTACGAGTCGATGCGCTGAGAGGACCTAGGCGATCGCCCCGATCGGAGCGGAGTTGCCGCCGATCTCCGGCCGCCTCTCGCGCTCGGGCTCGGGCACGGGCTCCCGCGCGGGAGCGGGGAGAGGAGCGGGAGCGGGCTCGGGCCGGAGGTCGAGCACCGAGGTCCCGCCGACGAGAGCGACGACTTCTTCTCCCGTGATCGTCTCGTACTTGAGGAGGGCCTCGGCGATCTTGTCGAGGCAGTCGCGGTGCTTCGCGATGATCTCCTGGGCCCTCGCGTAAGCGAGGTCCACGACCTTCCTCACCTCGATGTCGATCATCCGCGCCGTCTCCTCCGAGTGAGTCTGCGTGCGCGTGATCTCGCGGCCCAGGAAGACGGTGTCCTTCTCGGGCGAGTAGTTGATCGGCCCGAGCTCGTCGGACATTCCCCACTCGCACACCATGCGGCGGGCGAGGTTCGTGGCCTGCTCGATGTCGTTCGAGGCTCCCGTCGCGATGTCGTTCGTCGCGACGCGCTCGCCCAGCCGGCCGCCGAAGCACATCGCGACGCGGGCGGCGGCCTCCTTCTTCTTCATGTCGGTGCGGTCGCGCTCGGGGATCGACATCGTGAGCCCGAGGGCCATGCCGCGCGGGACGATCGTGACCTTGTGGAGGAGCTGCGACGCCTCGTGCTTGACCGCCACGAGCGCGTGCCCCGCCTCGTGGTAAGCGGTCGCCCGCCGGTCCTCCACGTCCATGACGCGCGAGCGCTTCTGGCGGCCCCACTGGACCTTGTCGCGCGCCTCGTCGAGGTCGCCGCGATCGATCCCCGTCTTGTCCGAGAGGGCCGCGTGGAGCGCCGCCTCGTTGATCACGGCCTCGAGCTCCGCACCGGAGAAGCCGATCGTCGCCTGCGCGAGCCGGCGGAGGTCCACGTCGGGGCCGAGCTTCACGTTCCTCGAGTGCACGAGGAGGATCTGCTCGCGTCCCTTCACGTCGGGCAAGTCGAGGACGATCTGGCGGTCGAAGCGGCCGGGCCGCAGGAGCGCGGGGTCGAGGATGTCGGGCCGGTTCGTCGCCGCGACGACGATGATCCCCTTGTCGGTGTCGAAGCCGTCCATCTCGACGAGGATCTGGTTGAGCGTCTGCTCGCGCTCGTCGTGGCCGCCGCCGAGGCCGCTCCCGCGGCGCCTGCCGACGGCATCGACCTCGTCCAGGAAGAGGATGCAAGGAGAGTTCTCCTTGGCCTTCTCGAACAGGTCGCGCACGCGGCTGGCGCCGACTCCCACGAACATCTCGACGAAGTCCGAGCCGCAGACGGAGAAGAAGGGCACGTCCGCCTCGCCCGCGGCCGCCTTCGCGAGGAGCGTCTTTCCCGTGCCGGGAGCGCCGATCAGCATGACGCCCTTCGGGATCCTGCCGCCCAGGCGAGAGAACTTCTTCGGGTTCTTCAGGAACTCGATGATCTCGCGGATCTCGTCCTTGGCCTCGTCGCAGCCGGCCACGTCCTCGAGCGTGATCCCCGTCTTGTCGCGCGAGGCGATGCGGTGGCGGCTCTTCCCGAAGTTCAGGACGTTCCCGGGCCCTCCCTGGGAGCGCATGGGGCGCACGACGAACCAGTAGAGGACTCCCAGAACGACGGCGATCAGCACGGCCTCGAAGGCGAGCGGCGAGAGGAGCGCGTTCGGCTGCCGGACCGGCTTGATCTTGGTCGCGATCGTGTTGCTGAGGGCGAGCGAGGTGATCTCGTCCTTCATGGCCGTCGCGTCCTTGGAGTCGAGGAAGCGGACGACCCTGTCCCGAGGGCCCGCGTCGCCCTTCATGTCGCCCGGCCGGAGCACGACGAGCGCCTCGTTCTCCGCCTTGAACGTGACCTCCTCGACCTCTCCCTTGAGGAGGAGGCGCTTGAAGGCGATCGGGTCGAGCTCCGCCGGCCCGATCCCCGCGAGGAGGAGGGCCAGGAGCCCGACCGTGAAGATCAACCCGAGGACGAGGAGGCTTCGGACGGGGCGCTCGCCCTCTCCCTTGGGTTGCTTGGAGGGGCGCTTCTTGCGACGCGTACGGCCTTCTTCGGACAAACGAGCTTCCTCTCGGTACGGCTTGCGCAACAGGGACGATGCTAAGGGTGACGTCCCTCAAAGTCAACGCTGGCGCCCGGGAGAGACCGGCCGCTGGCCCTGGGGCGGCTTGCATTTGCGGGAGGAAGCGGGTCGCGCCGACCTCTGGT
>JACQDU010000745.1 GCA_016200955.1 bacterium | reverse complement strand
CGTCGTCGCGGTGCCGGTCGCGATCGGGACGGCGATCTTCATAGCGGAGATCGCGCCGGTCCGGGCGGGCCGCGTCCTCGCGCTCCTCGTCGATCTCCTGGCGGCGATCCCGAGCGTGATCTACGGGCTCTGGGGGATCTTCGTGCTCGTGCCCTGGATCCGCGACCACGTCCAGCCCGCGCTCGCGGGCTCGCTCGGGCGGGTCCCCGGGATCGGCGCGCTGTTCCGCGGGCCACAGATCGGCGTCTCGCTCCTCGCGGCGGGCCTGATGCTCGGGATCATCATCCTTCCCTACGTCGCCGCCATCGCGCGCGAGACGATCCTCCAGGTGCCGCGCACCTACCGCGAGGCGGCGTTCGCGCTCGGAGCGACGCGCTGGGAGGTCATCCGGCTCGCCGTCCTCCCCGCGGCCCGCTCCGGTCTCGTGGGCGCCATGTTCCTCGGCCTCGGCCGCGCGCTCGGAGAGACGATGGCGGTCACGATGGTCATCGGCAACCGCGCCGAGCTACCGGCGTCGCTCTTCGACCCGTCGCACACGATCGCGAGCTCGATCGCGAACGAGTTCGCGGAGGCGGTCGGCGACCGGCACCAGGCCGCGCTCGCGGAGCTGGCGCTCATCCTCCTGCTCGTGACGTTGCTCGTGAACGCGCTCGCCCGGCTTCTCGTCGCCTGGCGCCTCGGGAGCGCCCCCGCCGGGAGGCGCGCCGAATGAGCCTCGGAAAGCGGAGGGCCGTCGACCGCCTCGCCGTGCTCGCGCTCGCCGCGTGCGTGCTCCTGGCGCTCTTCCCGCTCGCGAGCGTCCTCCTCGAGATCGTGCGGCGCGGCGCGCCGACGGTGACGCTCGCTTTTCTCACCGGGAAGATGGCCCCGGTCGGCGAGGAGGGCGGGATCGGGCACGCGATCCTCGGCAGCGCGATCCTGCTCGCGGTCGCGATGACGATCGGCCTCACGCTCGGCATCGCGATCGGGACGTACGTCGCGGAGTACCCGGAGCGCCGGCTCGCGGTCGCGGCGCGCTTCGTGGCCGACGTCATGGGCGGCGTGCCCGCGATCGTCATCGGAGTCTTCGCGTACGCCGTCCTCGTCAGGCCGTTCCACAGGTTCTCGGTGCTCTCGGGAGGCGTCGCGCTCGGAGTGCTCGCGATCCCGATCGTGGTCCGAGCGACCGAGGAGGCGCTCAAGATGGTCCCGCGCTCCCTCATTGAAGCCGGCCTGGCGCTCGGGATATCGCGCTGGCGGACGACCGTGTCGCTGGTGCTGCCGTCGGCGTGGCCCGCGCTCGCGACCGGGGCGCTCCTCGCCGCGGCGCGCGTCGGGGGAGAGGCGGCGCCGCTCATCTTCACGGCCTTCGGGGACCGCGGCTGGCCGTCGGGCCTCCTCGAGCCGATCGCCTCGCTTCCCGTGGCCGTCTACACCTTCGCGATCTCGCCGTTCGAGTCCTGGCGAGCGCAGGCGTGGGGAGCCGCGCTCGTGCTCGTCGTCCTCGTGCTCGCGATCAACTTGGGCGTGCGCGCCATGGCGGCGAGGCAGAGCGGAAGCAAGTGATGACCAGGGAGAACCCGAAGCCCTCGGCACCCGAGGGCGAGCGCGAGCGCGAAGAGGCAGCCAGGCGCATGGCGCCGCTGCGGCCGATCGAGGTCTCCGCCTCGCCTCGCGCGGCGCCCGCGCCCGGCGACGCCAAGCTGAGCGTCCGCGGGCTCGACGCCTGGTTCGGGGCGCACCAGGTGCTGACGCGGATCTCGATCGACGTCGCCGCCCGGCAGGTGACCGCGATCATGGGACCCTCGGGCTGCGGGAAGTCGACGCTCATCCGGTGCCTCAACCGGCTCCACGAGCTCGTCCCGGGAGCGAGGGTCTCGGGCGAAGTGAGGCTCGACGGCGAGCCGATCTACGGCGGGATCGACCCGGTGCTCGTGCGGCGGCGGATCGGCATGGTCTTCCAGCGGCCGAATCCCTTCCCGACGCTCTCGATCCACGACAACGTGGCGGCCGGCCTGCGCCTCACGGGGATGCGAGGCAAGGAGCTCGGCGCGCGCGTCGATCGCAGCCTCCGCCGCGCGGCGCTCTGGGACGAGGTCAAGGACCGCCTCGATCGCCCCGCGACCAGCCTCTCGGGCGGGCAGCAGCAGCGCCTCTGCATCGCGCGCGCGCTCGCCGTCGAGCCCGAGGTGCTCCTCATGGACGAGCCGTGCTCGGCCCTCGACCCGATCGCGACGGCGCGCATCGAGGAGCTCATGATGGAGCTCGCGACCGACACGACCCTCGTCATCGTGACGCACAACATGCAGCAAGCGGCGCGCGTCGCGGACACGACCGCGTTCTTCCTCATGGGAGAGCTCGTCGAACACGGGCCGAGCGACAAGGTCTTCACCCACCCCGAGGACAAGCGCACCGAGGACTACATCACGGGCCGCTTCGGGTAGTCCACGGTGTTTGGCCGGCGAGCTTGCGCGCATCCTGCCTTTGTTGATTGCCGTCACGTACCCGCGTCGACGCGCAGGTGGGCGCCGTTGATGCAGCCCGCCGTGGACTCGTGTAGGGGGTTCTCTCAGGGTGTGTTCGCGAGGCCGAGCTCGACTCTCCCGCCGGAGGATTGCTCGATCTCCGCTCAAGAAGACACGGACACGACCGCGAATTCCCGGGCCGTCGTGGTCGCCCGGTGCGCTCATCGGTGATGCTCGTTGGCGCCCTCGGCGCGGCGGTGGCCGTCCTCCACGCGCTCGGGCGGGTGAACTCACTCGTCCTCGCCGCAGCCCTCCCAGATCTCGTCCTCGCCGCGCTCTTCCTCGAGGCCTGTCGGCGAACCAGCACGACGGTCGTTTCGACACGGACCTGATGCCGTCGTCCGGAGGCGCGTGCGACCGAAAGCGCGCTCTCTGGGCATGGACGGGGGCGCGCCAGCGTTCATCATGGGCCACCAGAGTGCCGCGCACGGCTACAGTGAGGTGGGGGCCGCGCCCATGAATGAAACGATCCTCCTCAAGCCCGCGAGCCCGGCTCCGGCCGTCGGGGTGAGCCCGAAGAGCGAGCGGCTCTCGACCGAGTGCCTCGAGCAAGCGGGGCGGCGCCTGCGCCTGTTCTCGGCGATCGTCGCCGGGATCGTCTTCTTCGTGCTGCTCCAGGACCACGTGCTCGTCTACGTGGTCGGCTGGGGCGCGCCTCACGAATTCGAGCGGCTCCGCCTGATCCAGGCCGGCCTCGTGCTTCTCTCGCTCGGTGTCTGGGTGCTCGGGAGGAGCGGGTGGCTACGGCCGCGGTCGCTCCTTTACGTCGGGCTCGTCTACGAGGTCGTCGGTGCGTTCCTGGTCGCCCTGCAGAGCTGGGTCAACGGGACACTCGTCCAGGATCAGCTCCTCGTGATCTCGTGGCTCTGCGTCTGGATCGTCATGTTCCCGCTGATCGTCCCCATGACGCCCGGCAAGAACATCGTCGCGTCGTTCGCCTCGGCGACGACAGCGCCGCTTCTCCTGCTGTGCTGCCTCGCAATGGGTCACCCGGCTCCGCCCGCCCAGAAGCTCGTCGCCTCGTTCCTCCCGAACTACATGTCCGCCGCGATGGCGATCGTGCCGGCTTACCTGATCTACAAGCTCAACACCTCGGTCAGTGCGGGAGAGAAGAAGATTCGCGAGATGGGGAGTTATCAACTCGTGAAGCTGCTCGGAAAGGGCGGCATGGGCGAGGTCTGGCAGGCCGAGCACCGCATGATCGCGAGGCCCGCCGCGATCAAGATCGTCCACCCCAACGCGCTCGAGGAAGGGACGCCCGAGGACAGGGCCAGCCTGCTCCGTCGCTTCGAGCAGGAAGCGCGGGCCACGGCGGCGCTCCACTCGCCGCACACGGTCAGCCTCTACGACTTCGGCACGACGGAGGACGGCACGTTCTACTACGCCATGGAGCTCCTCGTCGGGCTCGACCTCGACTCGCTCGTCGCCCGCTTCGGGCCGGTCCCGCCCGCGCGCGCCGCGTTCATCCTCCGCCAGATCTGCGACTCGCTCGCCGAGGCGCACCACTCCGGCATGATCCACCGCGACATCAAGCCTGCGAACATCTACCTCTGTCGACTCGGCCTCGAGCACGATTTCGTGAAGGTCCTCGACTTCGGCCTCGTCGCGAAGGCGAAGGGTTGCCAGAGAGAGAAGGCGGCGCAGATCACGGCCGCGAACTCGATCGTCGGTACGCCGCACTACATGTCGCCCGAGATGGCCGAGGGCAACATGGAGATCGATGGCCGGGCGGACATCTACGCCGTCGGCTGCGTGGGCTACTGGCTCCTTACTGGCGCTCTCGTCTTCGACGAGGACACGCCCATGAAGATCCTCCTGAGCCACATCCGAAAGCCGCCCATGCGGCCATCGGAGCGGCTCGGCCGCGAGATCCCGAGACAGCTCGAGGATCTGGTCCTCCAGTGTCTCGAAAAGGACCCGCGCAACCGACCTCTGAACGCGCTCGGCCTGTCGCGCTCCCTCCACGCGTGCCCGTTACCCGACCGCTGGACCGAGTACGATGCGCGGGAGTGGTGGAAGCAAAACCTCTCCGACATGGCCGCGAAGAACGTCGAGACGGCCAGCGTCCCCACGACCGTCCTGAAGGCACACGCTTGAAATGAGGGTCCTCGGCGCCGGAGTCGGGACACGCGAAGCGCGATCGCTCGAACCTCTTTTCCGCTGCCTCTGCGGAGCCGCCGTCTGCCATACGTTCCGCGGCACGTCGTGGGGCGCCGACCGAGGTAACGGACGAGACAGCGCCTCGGCCCATGGCGCTCCCGCGCCACCGGCCGCGGCGAGCCGGCCGTCGGTCACCGCTCTTGGGACTGCGGGCCATGCACACGTAACGGGCGACGGGCAGCGTCCATTCGACGTGTGCCCCCCGCTTCGAGCTCTGGCCTCACCGCGGGGAGGTTGATGCGGTAGACGGGGATCCCGGCCGAGCCATAAGGCGTCGGCACGACTCGGATAACGACGTCAGCCAGTTCGCGCCGGCCATCGACCTCCACGACGCGCCCGCGGCAACGAGCGGGGACTCTCGTGGGCATCGCGTCCGTTGAGTGGGTCGGGTGTCTGCGGGGCGGGTTCATGCAACCACCCCCAGCAGCACCAGGTCCGCG
>JACQDU010000744.1 GCA_016200955.1 bacterium | reverse complement strand
TCGCGTTCCCGACACCGCGCCGAGCGTTCATGGTCGCGAGTCGCAACCATGCTGAATTCCGCTCTGTTGTATGCTCAATCAGCCGCGGAGCGCACCTTGGATCACCGCCGCTACGTCCTCCTGCTCGGAGCGGTCTCGCTCGCCCTGCTCGTCTCGATCCCGGCCCTGAACGGGCTCGTGGATCCTTACGACTACCGGGTCGCCCTCGGATGGAGTGAGCGCCGCGAATTCGATCCCGTGAACGAGGCCCTCGGCTACGCGCCCGACCCTTCAGGCGAGAGAGCGGGGAAGGCCTACAACATCCGCCGCTACCAGCCGGACGCGGTCGTCTTCGGGAGCTCGAACGTCTGGGTCGGGATCGACCCCTCTCACGAAGGCTGGAGGGGCCGCGGGCTCCGGGCCTACAACTTCGGGATCGCCGGCTCGAGCATCTACGAGGTCGAGGAATTCTTCCAGCACGCCCATCGGCTACGCCCCATGAAGCAAGCCGTGATCGGGCTCGACCTCTACATGTTCAACGCGAACAGGACGCACTTCCAGGAGCCGCTCGCCGACCTCGGGCTCGCGCACCGGCCCGGCGAGCGCTCGCGCCTCCTCCTCTCCATGGGGAAGCACCTCGTGTCGAACGACTACACGGTGCTGAGCCTCGAGCGGCTCTGCCGCTGGCCACGCTCGTTCACGGCCGAGGACGGGCTCCTCGCCGTCGCCAGGCGCTTCGCGCCGGTCCTTCCCAGGCTCGAGGCGCGGGAGCCGATCGTCACCGCGGAGGAGTTCCGGAGCCGCCTCCTCGCCATGGAGCACGAGGTCGTGCGAGCGCTGCTCCTCGAGAGGAACCGGCCCTTCGGCTTCGAGGACCAGGAGGGCCGATCGAGCGTCGACTGCCTCGCGCGGGTCCTCGAGAGCGCTCGCAAGGGCGGAATCGACGTGCGGCTCTTCATCCCGCCCGTCCACGCGAGGACCTGGGAGCTCGTGCGCCTCGCGGGCCAGTGGCCGGTCTTCGAGGAGTGGCTGCGCGGGCTCGTGGCGCTCCTCGAAGCCGAGGCGCGCGCTCACGCGGACAAGCCGCCGGTCCCTCTCTGGACCTTCGGGTGTTACACGGAGACGACGACGGAGCCCGTGCCCTCGGGCCCGGGGAACGCCGCCTTCTCCCGTTACGTCGACTCGATTCACTTCAAGAAGGAGCTGGGCGACCTCGTCCTCGACCGGATCCTCGATGTCTCCTCCTCCGATCGCGGAGCGCCTCCCGACTTCGGCACGAAGCTCACGCCCGCGAACGTCGAAGCCTTCATCGCCGAGACGCGCCGGGCCCAGGAGGAGTACGTGCGGGCTCACGCGTCCGACGCGGCCGAGCAGCAGGAGATCGTGAGCAGGGTGAGAGAGGGCAAGTGACGGTCGGGCCGCTCTCGGTCGTCCTGGGGCGGGAGGTTCACGTGACGGAGATCGTCTACGACACGACGCACGAGCGAGTGGACGTGGAGAAACTCTCGGCGCTTCTCGCGGCCGTGGGCTGGCACGATCGCGCCCGCGACCTCGACCGGCTCGCGCGCTCGGTCGAGGGTTCCCGGTGGGTCGTGACGGCCTGGGAGGGAGCCAGGCTCGTCGGCTTCTGCCGCGCCTTCACGGACGGAGCCTTCACCGCTTACGTGGGGCTCGCGGCCGTCTTGCCCGACTACCAGCGTCGCGGGATCGGGAGAGAGATGGTGCGCCGCCTCATGGAGGGGCACGATCGGATCGCCTTCGTCCTCCACGCGCGCGCCGAGGTCCAGCCCTTCTACCGGAAGCTCGGCTACCAGGACGCGCCCGACATGCTCCGCCGTCCCCGGAGCACGTGAGCCGAGCTCGCGCGCGATCCCGCCCGCGGCTCGCGCCGACTCACCGGAGCTTGAGTCGCTCGATGTTCCGGCGGGCCTGGTCCGCTTGCGGCCCGTCCGGGACGAGCTCGAGGAAGCGCTCGTAGGCGGCGATCGCCGCGGTCGCGTCGCCTCTCTTTCCTTCGACGATGCCGAGGTTGAGCCACGCCCCCAGTTCT
Organism: bacterium; assembly: GCA_016200955.1. GTDB lineage: Bacteria > Planctomycetota > J058 > J058 > JACQDU01 > JACQDU01. The sequence goes on along the minus strand of JACQDU010000744.1, from coordinate 344 downwards.
CTCGGATTGATCGCGAGAGCGCGCTTCAGGTCGGAGACGGCCGCGTCGAGGTCGCCCTTGTTGGCGCGCATGGCGCCGCGCGTCGCCCAGTGTCCGGCCTGACTCGGGTCGCGCTCGATCGCGCGCGTCGCGTCGGCCAATCCGAGGTCGAGGTCGCCGCGCTCCGCGTGGACGACCGCGCGGTTCACGAGCGCCCTCGCGTTCTCCGGCTCCATCTCGAGCGCGCGGTCGAGGTCCTCGAGCGCGGCCGCAAGGTCGGTGCTCCGGCGAGCGCAGCCGCGGGCGATGTAGGCCTTGGCGCACCTGGGATTGATCGCGAGCGCGCTCGTGGCGTCCTTCTCCGC
>JACQDU010000003.1 GCA_016200955.1 bacterium | reverse complement strand
GTTGCGTGGGGCGACTTCCGTCGCCCCCGCCCCCGCGTTGCGTGGGGCGACTTCCGTCGCCCCCGCCCCCGGCGGTGCGGCGCGGGCGCCGCTCGTTTGATAAAAGGAAGGAGAGGTCGTTCCGCCCAAGGGGTCCGAGAAGGGGCGGAGAAGCGGGAACCGTGGAAAAGCACTGTCCGGCCTGCGGCATGGCGCAATCGGGCGATCGAGCCCGCTGCTACAACTGCAACGCCTCGCTCGAGCGAGAGCAGCTCGTCGCCCCGAAGCCGGTCGAGTCCTCCGGTCCCAGACAGCGAAAGACCCAGCTCTTCTACACCGAGGGCCTCGATCCCGCGAAGGCGGGCCCTCCCGGCGAGGGAGCGCCGCCCGAGGCGTCGGGCCCCAGGACCAAGGTCACGGTCTCCGAGATCGCGTCCGACGAGCCGCCGCCGTCCTCGGGCCCGCAAGCGCGGACCACGGGCGGCCTCACTCCCGCCGACGGGAGCCCGCTGCTCAAGCGGGACACGGGGAGGCGCGACGCGCAGGGTCTCACTCCGAACGAGGGGACGCGCCTCGTGCGCGGCGCGGGAGCGGCCGCCGCCGACCCGACGCAGTTCCGCCCTCCCGTGGCCCCGCCGCGGACGCGGGGCTCCTCGGGCGATCCGTCCGAGATCGCGCCGCCGACCGGGAAGTTCAAGAAGCAGGCGGACGGGACCACCGTGCGCGACGCGACGCCGTCCGCGCGGCCGCGACCCGTGCCCGTCGGGACGAGCGCTCCCGCGGGGGCGGACCCGCGGAAGACTTCGTCCGAGGTCAGGATCCCCGCGGCTCCCGGAGGGGCGGAGCCGGCGACGGAGCCGCCGGTCTTCGGAGCTTCGCTCAAGAAGACCGGAGAGGTCGCCGTTCCCGGAGCTCCTACTCTCGAGCCCAAGCGCACGCTCCAGCAGACGGGGGAGTCCGGCGGGCGAGCGCGCCCCGCGATCCCGGACGCCGTCGCGGCGGCGGTCCAGGCGGCGAACGCCGTGGCCGAGGGCGGGGCCGCGCCCGCGGCGCCCGCGACCGCTCCCGCGCCCTACGAGAGCGGGCCGGCTCCCGCGTCGCGCCTCGCTCCGCGGAAGACAGGGCCGCTCTCGGGCCCGGCGGGCATGCCGCACTACCTGACGACGCAGGTGCTCGGAGAGCCCGTGGCCCTCGCGAGGACGCAGGCGACGCGGATCGGGCGAGCGGAGGACAACGAGATCATCTTCCCCCTGGGCCAGGTCTCTCGCCTCCACGCCGAGGTGAGGTGGGACGAGGCGGCCGCGGCTTACCTGGTCGTCGACATGAACTCGGCGAACGGGACGTTCGTGAACGGGAAGTCCGTGAAGCGCCGGCGGCTCACCGACGGAGACAGGATCGGGATCGGGCCGTTCACGCTCCACTACCGCACCCAGACGGGGAGCCCGCCCGCGGTCCCGGACGAGACCGAGGCGATCCGCACGGGCTCTCTCGCGGGAGACGCGGCGGAGATCCCGATCGGCGACGTGGCCCGCTTCGTCGAGACCCTGAGGAAGACGGGCGAGCTCGCCGTCCTCTCCTCGACGGGCGAGCGCGGGTGTCTCGTCTTCCGCGACGGGCAGCCCGTGCACGCCGAGTGGAAGATGTCCCTCGGGACGCAGGCGGCCGTCGCGATCTTCCGCGTGAAGGCGGGGAGCTTCCGCTTCGCCGCGAAGCCGATCGAGGTGCAGAAGTCCTCGATCACGGCGCCCCTCGCGACTCTCCTGGAAGAGGCCTCGAAGTAGTCACGCCTTCGTAAAAGGGAGCGCGCCCGGGACTCGCCAGAAGGCGGCACTCTCTTTCTTCTTCCCGGGCTATCTCTCATAATGTGATCGGCCTCGGGCGAAGGCTCGAGGGCCGGGAAGGGCGGACCTCATGCGTCGCTGGGCCCTTTGCGGAATGGCCGTCGCCTTCGTGCTCGCGCTCTCCGGCGGGCCGACCTCGGGAGAGGACTCCGAGGCCCAGAGGGCCGTCGAGGCGTGGAAGAAGAAGTGCGCCGCGATCGACAAGGGCGTCGAGTGGCTCAAGAAGCAGCAGAGGCCGGACGGGAGCTTCGACTACTCCGACGTGCCCTTCCTCCTCCAGGGCGAGCACATGGTCTCGGGCTGCACGGCGTTCGCTTCCTTCGCTCTCCTGAAGGCGGGCGTCTACCCGAACGACCCCGTCATCACGAAGGCGTTCGCTTACTTGCAGAAATGCAACGTCGACAAGGTCTACTCGGCGGGCCCGATCCTCCTCGCGATCGAGGCGAAGCAGAACTGGGAGGCGCCGCGCCAGGACGACGCTCCGGCGGAAGCCCGCCCCGAGCCGGGCACGAGCGGCGAGGGAGACAAGAAGGGGCCGCCGCCCCCGAAGAAGGGCAAGTCCGACCCGAACGACTTCGCGCTCGCGGCGAAATGCGTCGAGTTCCTCGTGGCGAAGCAGCAGACGAACGTCTGGCGGTATCCCATGGGGAAGACCGAGGACTCGTCCGCGGCTCAGTACGCTCTCCTCGGCCTCGACGCCGCGGAGCGGCTCGGGCTCCAGGTCCCGAAGAGCGTCTACGAGAAGGCGCAGGAGTGGTTCGTCTACAACCAGGAGAAGGAGGGCCCCGAGGTCCCGGCCTTCGGCGTCCCGGGAGCCGACCTCTCCTACAAGGACCTCCGCGCGATCGAGAGGGAGCTGCGCGAGAAGATCAAGAAGATCGACGCCCAGTTCACCGGGAAGAAGCCGGGCGAGCTCGGCGCGGACGGTCACACGCGCGAGGACGACGTGCGCACCTGCTCAGAGGACATCACGAAGAAGATCCTGCGCGAGAAGGGTCCTCCCATGAAGGCGCGCGGCTGGTGCTACACGTACGCGACCCACGGCGGGCCCCAGGGCGGGACCGACCAGGACAAGAAGGACACGAAGGGCGCGGCCCCCGTCGAGAACGAGCTCAAGGGCTGGAAGGTCGCCGTGAACGGCGGCATGACCGCCTCGGGTCTCGCGTGCCTGTTCATCTGCAAGGCTCACCTGGACGGCCAGGCGAACTACGAGAAGACGCTCAAGAAACCGATCGACGCGGCCCTCCGCGACGGCGCGGCGTGGATCGCCAGGAACTTCTCCGTCACCGAGAACCCTTTCCACCCCTCGGGCTGGCACCTCTACTATTTCCTCTACGGCATGGAGCGCGCGGGGATCCTCGGCGTGATCCCGAAGTTCGGCGACCACGACTGGTACGAGGAGGGCTGCCGTGAGCTCCTCCGGGACCAGAAGTCGGACGGGAGCTGGGACGCCGGAAACCGCGGGACGAGCGGACCCGTCGTCGACACGTCCTTCGCTCTCCTGTTCATCGCGCGCGGGACGACGCCCATCGTGAGGATCCCGAGCAAGGTCCTCACGGGCTCGGGCGGCGGCAACGCCGGCGGCGGGAGCGGCAGCGGCAGCGGCTCCTCGGGCAAGGGCAAGGCCGAGGGCGCGAAGTACGACAACGGCGAATGACGGCGCGCGTGTAGCTCGCCCCGAGAGACGGAGAGTCACGATGGCGACCCGACGACGCGGCTCCAGGCGGAGGATCGTGGCCGGGGCGCTCGCCGTGCTCGTGCTCGTCTTCTCGCGCGCGCCTCTGGGCGCCGACGACGCCGCCTTCGTGAAGCGGAAGAACGAGGCGATCGACAAGGGCGTCGCGTGGCTCAAGCACGCCCAGCTCCCGGACGGGAGCTACGACTACACCGACAGGCCGTTCACCATGCTTCCTCACATGAAGCACGGCTGCACGGCGCTCGCCGCCTTCGCGCTCCTCAAGGCGGGAGTCACGCCGACGGACCCGGTGATCGACCGCGCCTTCGCGTCGATCCACAAGCAGAAGCTCGAGCACGTCTACTCGGCGGGCTGCATCCTCCTCGCGATCGAGGCGCGCGCGAACTGGGAGCCCCCGCGCCAGGACGAGGCGCCCGCTCCTCCTCCCACGCCGCCTCCCCCGACTCCCGGCGGGACGAGGCAAGGCGAGGCCAACCCGAAGGGAGGCCCGTCGGTCCCGCAGACTCCCAAGGGCGTGCGCGACCCCAAGGACCTCGACCTCGCGAAGAAATGCGTCGACTTCCTCATCGCGAACCAGGCGACGAACGTCTGGCGCTACCCTTACGGCAAGAGCGAGGACACCTCCGCCGCGCAGTACGCGCTCCTCGGCCTCGACGCCGGCGAGCGCCTCGGGCTCCCGGTCGCGAAGGACGTCTACAAGAAGGCGCAGGAGTACTTCGTCTCGAACCAGGAGAGCGACGGACCGGAGGTCTCGCCCTTCATCGTGCCGGGCGCCGACCGCTCCTATGCCGAGCTCAGGAAGGTCGAGAAGGAGCTGCGCGAGAAGATCAAGAAGATCGACGCCTCCTTCAAGGGGAAGAAGCCGGGCGAGCTCAACGCCGACGGCCACACCGAGGAGGACGAGCTCCGCGCCGCCGCCGAGGCCGCCGGGAAGACGGTCTGCAAGCCGCGCGAGCCCGACAAGGGGAAGACGCTCACGAAGATGCGCGCCCGCGGCTGGTGCTACGCCTACGGCCCCAAGGGAACGACCTCGGACCCCATGGACCAGGACATGGCTCCCTGGAAGAAGACGATCTCGGGGAGCCTCACCGCGTCGGCCGTCGCGTGCCTCTTCATCTGCAAGGCCCACCTCGAGGGCACGCCCGACTACGAGAAGGGCCTCAAGGAGCCGATCGACACCGCTCTCCGCGATGGCGCCGCCTGGCTCGCGCAGAACTTCACGGTGAGCGAGAACCCCGGGCGCCCCGTCTTCCACCACTACTACTACATGTACGGCCTCGAGCGAGCCGGGATCCTCGGCCTCATCCCGCGCTTCGGCGAGCACGACTGGTACGAGGAGGGCTCGCAGATGTTCCTCGACCAGCAAGACCTCGGCGGGTGCTGGGAGAAGCGCGAGGTCGGCGGCACCGGAGGGCCGGTCCTGGACACCTGCTTCGCCCTCCTCTTCCTGGCGCGCGGCACGACTCCTCCCGTGCGCGTTCCGACCGTGACCACCACCGGGGGCGGCGGACAGTAGCTCCGACTCGTCCCCCGCGAGCCCTCCGCGACGCGTTGGCAAATCTCCCGTGCCTCGGATAGACCCACTCTCGTGGCTCCGTCCTTCGGCCCGTACGAGCTCGAAGCGCAGATCGGCCGCGGCTCGATGGGCCGCGTCTACAAGGCGCGCCACAAGCAGACGGGGATCGTCCGCGCGATCAAGGTCCTCGACGGGAACGTGGACGCCGAGGGGCTCGCGCGGTTCCGGCGCGAGACGGCGGCGCTCGCCCGTCTCTCGGGAGAGGGCGTCGTCGGGATCCACGACGCCGGCTCCGAGGGAGGTCGCCTCTTCTACGTCATGGACTTCTGCCCGGGAGGCTCTCTCCACGAGAAGCTCCGGCCGGGAATGCCCATGCCCTGGCGCGAGGCCGTGGCGATCGTCGCCAAGCTCGCGCGAGGGCTCGCTCGCTGCCACGAGCAGGGGTTCGTCCACCGGGACGTGAAGCCCGCGAACGTGCTCTTCGACGACGCCGGGAACCCTTGCCTCGCGGACTTCGGGCTCTGCCGGGACCTGTTCGCGGACAAGCTCACGATCACCGGCTCCGTCGTCGGGACGCCGGCTTACATGGCTCCCGAGCAGCTCCAGGGAAAGAAGGCCGACGGGAGGTCCGACGTCTTCGGCCTGGGAGTCGTCCTCTACGAGCTCGTGGGCGGCCAGCGGCCTTACGCGGGCATGAGCTGGAACGAGCTCCTCGAAGGAGCGCTCAAGAACGAGAGACGGTCGACCCAGGAGCTCGTCGGAGCGCCGCGCGAGGTGGACGAGGCCATCTCCCGTGCGCTCCAGCCGGACCCCGCTCGTCGGTACGAGTCCGCCGCGAGCTTCGCCAAGGACCTCGAGGCGCTCCTCCGGCCGAAACCGTCGGCCACGCCCAGCGAGAGGCGCACGGCCGCGAAGCCGATCGCGACCGGCTCCCG
>JACQDU010000737.1 GCA_016200955.1 bacterium | reverse complement strand
GCCTGCTCGGGAGGCATGTAAGCCGGAGTGCCGACGAGCTCGCCCTCGGTCGTGAGACCCGCGCCGGCCTTGCCCGGCCGCGCCTCCTCGTCGAGGCGCTTGGCGACGCCGAAGTCGAGGATCCGCGGCACCTCGTCTTCATCGACGACGATGTTCTGCGGTTTCAGGTCGCGGTGGATGATCCCGCGCGAGTGCGCGTAGTGGACGGCGTCGGCCACTCTCGCGAAGAGCTCGAGCAGCTTCTCGAGCTTGACCTTCGGGTCGGGAAGCATGTGAGAGAGCGACTTCCCGCTCGCGAAGTCCATCGCGATGTAAGCGCGCCCGTCGTGCTCGCCGAAGTCGTGCACGCGGACGATCGAGGGGTGGTCGAGCTGCGCCGCGGCCTCGGCCTCTCTCAGGAAGCGGCGCCGCGTCACGTCGCTCGCGAGGTCTCCCGAGAGGAGCACCTTGAGCGCGAAGAACCGGTCGAGCTCCGCGTGCCGCGCGCGGTAGACGACTCCCATGCCGCCGCGAGCGACCTCTTCCAGGAGCACGTAGCGCCCGAACGCTCCGAGCGCGGGAGCGCCGGCGATGCCCGTCTGCGTGGAGGCGGTCGTCTTGTCGGACCCGGCCGTCCGGTTCGCGAGGAGGTTCTGGGCGGCCTCGACGAAGTCGGGCGGCGGTCCCCACTTCTTGAGGCCGGTGTCCTCTCCCGCGAGCTGGAAGCGCCGCGCGGCCTCGGCGGCGCTCGGACGCGTCGCCGGCTCTCCCTGGAGCGCGTCCAGGATCTCGCAGATCACGGGGGTGAGCCACGTGGCCTTCTCGATGAGCTTCTTCCCCGAAGCCGTCGTGTCGCGGCCCGACTTACCCGTCGCGCGCGGCTTCACCGCTTGCCCGGTGGTCGCGAAGATGAGCGTCGCCCCGAGCTGGCTCACGTCCTGGGCGGTCGCGTCCGGGAGCTTGAGCCCGAACTCGGGGTCGCGCACGCGCGGCGCCCAGCCGAGGTCGACGAGGGTCGGCGTGCCGTCTTTCCCGATCCCGACGTTCACGGGAGTCACGTCTCCGTGAGCGAGCCCGCGCTCGTGGAGCGCCGCGAGGGCGGACGCGAGGCCGGCTCCGACCCAGGCGACCTCGGCTCCGTCGAGCGGGCGCCCTCTCCTCACGAGATCGAGGAGCGTCGCGCACTCGGGGACGGCCAGGGCGTAGAAGGTGAAGCCCTGGTCCTCTCCCTGGGCGACGACGCGCGCGAGGTTCGGATGCTCGATCCGGGAGAGCGCGTTGACCGCGAGCTTCACGCGCTCGTTGAGGGAGGCGTCGTCGCGCTCGAGGAGCCTGAGCTCGACCGTCGCGCTCCCGTCCTTGGCGGCGCTGTAGGACCGGCCGAGGACGCTCGAGGGGAGCGGGGAGAAGATCCGGAAGCCCCCGACGAAATCCGGCACCGGGCGCTTCGCCGCGAAGGCCGGGATCCTGCCCGAGGACGGCGTCGACCGCGTGACCGCTTCCTGGGGCAGCGCCGCGAGAGGCACGGGCGGGGTGACGCTCCGCGTATTGGCGGGCTCCGTGGTGGGCGGCGGGCTTTCCGGTCCCGCGCTCGCTTCGGCCATGGAGCCAAATCTACCAGCGAGAGCGCCCCGGAGCACACCACCTGGTGCGTTCGATCAGTCCCCGAGCTTCCGGCGGAGTCTCTCGAGCTCGGCTTGCCGCTCCTTGCGCGTGGCCTCGTCGGGCTCCCGCTCGGGACGGCACTTCGCGAGAGCGGCGCGCGCCCCCGGCCTGTCGCCGATCTCGAGGTAGACCTTCGCGGCGACGAGCTTATTTTCCTCGTCGTCGCCGGCCACGCGGAGCATGCCGTCGAGGTGCTTCCGCGCGAGGTCCCTGTCGCCTCCCATGAACCCCGGGGCCTCGGAGTAGAGCGAGGCGAGGAGGCGGTGGCCGCCGCCCCGGTCGTAGCGCTCGTCGAGCTCGACCGCGCGCTTCGCGGAGGCGACGAGCTCCGAAACGCGCGTGAGCGCGGCGAGGCTGTGCTCCCTCAGGTAGATGCCCAGGCAGAGGGCGTAGCGGTAGTGGCCCTCGACCCTCTCGGAGCGGAGCTTCCGGGCCTGATCCGCGAGCTTGCACCCGCGCTCCGCGATCGCGCCCGAGCGGCCGCCCTCGGGCTCCGCGAGGTCGAACGCGTAACAGGCCCCGCGGCAGAGCGCGCCGAACAGGGCGTCCCCCGTCGAGACCTTCGCGATCTCCTCGCAGCGGGCGAGCTCGGCCTCGAGCGCTTCCGTGCCGCGGACTGCGCCCGGCTCGGGAGAGGTCGTCTCCCCGGCCGCTTCCGCGTGCTTCTTGGACTCGAGGCCGTCCTCCGCCGCGGCGGCGATCGGAAGGAGAACGATCAGGAGAGGAACGAGACGCGCGGCGCGCATGCCAGAAGATAGCGGAAGCCTCGCGTTCGCGGAAGAACCGGCGAACATCTCACGCGTCTCTCGCGGATTCGTCGCATGCCTCCTGCGCCGCGAGCGCCTCGGGCGATGGCTCGGTCCCCGGCTCGAGCTCGAGGTCCACGTCCTCGCCCGATCGGAGGCGCTCGGTGAGCCGGGCTTCGACCTCCGCCGTGTCGAGTCGATCCACGAGCGCCCTGAGCGCCGCCGGAGCGTCCGTTATGAGCGCCTCGACGCCGAGCCCGAGGAGCCGCTCCTGGTCCGCGGGGCGGTTCACGGTCCACGGCGTGAGGAAGAACCCCGGCCGCGCCCGGAGCTCCGTGACGAGCTTGAGCGAGATCGACTTCCAGTAGATGTCGAGGCCCGAGACCTCGTCTCGCGTGGCCGCCGCGCGGGCCTGTCGCTTCGTGATCGCCAGGAGAGAGATCGGGGTCCCGGGAGACGCCCGGCGCACCTCGGCCGCGCGGGTCGTGTCGTGGCAGATCACGACCGCGTCCTCGAGCATCCCGTGGCGCTCGAGCGCACGGACGACGCGCTCTCCCGCGTCGGGGGAACGCTTCGGGCTCACCTTGACCTCGATGAGAGGCACGGCGCGACCGCGGAGGAGATCGAGCGTCTCGTCGAGCGTTGGCACCCTTTCTCCCAGGAATGCGGGAGAGAACCACGAGCCCGCGTCGAGCTCGCGGATCTCCGCCGCCGGGAGCTTTCTCGCCTCGCCGGTGCCGTTCGTCGTGCGCTCGAGCCCGTCATCGTGGATCACGACGAGCTCGCCGCACGAGGCGACCTGGACGTCGAATTCCACCAGCTCCGCTCCCACTTCGAGCGCTCGCGCGAAGGAAGCGAGCGTGTTCTCGGGCGCCTCCGTCGGAGCCCCCCGGTGCCCGCAGACGAGGGCGCGGGCGTGCGGGCCCACGGGTCTCACGCGGCGCACGAGGGAGAAGAGCGCGCTCTCGGTGGGCGCCAAGATCAGATGTCGAGGTTCGTGACCTCGAGCGCGTGGCGCTCGATGAAGTCGCGCCGCGGCTC
>JACQDU010000736.1 GCA_016200955.1 bacterium | reverse complement strand
TGCTCGGCGGCGTGCCAGAGGAGCACGCTCAACGAAAGATGAGCCACATCTCCTGTCAGCGGAGGGGCTTCCCTCGAGAGGGCGAGCCCGACCGGCCGGAGACGAGCCTCATCACTGATGATGATCGGCGCAGCAGGCGCCGATCACCTCCGAGAGTCCTTCGAGTCGGCTTCTTCCGCGTCCTTTTCGGTCGAGCCGTCAGGATCCAGGGAGTCTCCCATGTCGTAGCTCTCGGCTCTCGCGCGGAAGGCTTCCTCTCCTCCTTCGAGAAGGAGGAGGATCTCGTCCCGGTAGTCGCTCACGGTGCCGGCCTTCGCGACGATGGCGCTCTTCATGGACATCACGATGACGCGATCGGCGTTGCCCAGGACGGACCTACCCTCCGCCCGGAGGCCCCTCGGTCGCCGACCCCGTCCCCGAAGGCACCGCCGCCGTGTCCCCGGGCAAGGGCGCGCTCGGCACCCCGAGCTTCGCCTTCCCCTCGAGCACGAGCTTCAAGTGAGACACTGCCGCGTCGAGCTGCGGATCCCGCACGGACGCCCCCTGGGTCCGCGTGGGCGCCGTGGGGTCCTTCTTCTTCCTGAGAGTGTCGATCTCGAGCTCGCTCTCCTGCTGGAGGAGGCGGCGCCTGAGCTTGTCGTCGCAGGCGACAGGAATGTCGGGCAAGAGGCCCCACTCGTCGTTCTCGACGGCTCCCTCGACGGCATGCCGCAGCGTCGTGCCGCACGTCGGGCACACGGCGCGCTCGGTCGCGACGCGGTGGATCTTTCTCAGAGGAGTGTAAGGCGCGTAGAAGTAGTGCGTCGTCAGCTTGAGCTTCGCCTTGCCGTCGTCGATCGGGTAGAGGCTCTGGACGCTCCCCTTACCGTAAGAACGCGTGCCCACGAGCGTCGCCCGGACGTTTCCGCGGAGAGCGCCCGCGAGGACCTCGCTCGCGCTCGCGCTGTCCTGGTCTATGAGCACGGCGAGCGGCACCCGGACGCGGGGAGAGTCCTTCCCGGGGCGAGCGAGCGTCCGGCTCTCGTCGCGGCCCGCGCGGCCTCTCGTGACGACGACGGTCTCTCCCGGCTCGAGGAAGCACGAGGCGATATCGACCGCGCTCGCGAGGAGGCCGCCCGAGTTCCCTCGCACGTCGAGCACGAGAGCGCTCATGCCCTGCTTCATGAGGTCGCTCAGGGATCGCTTGAGCTCCTCGAAGGTCGGCTCCTGGAACTTGTCCAGGTGGACGTAGCCGATCTTGGCGTCGGGCTCGACGAGCCGCGCGGAGCGAGCGCTCACGACCTTGATCGTGTCGCGCTTGAGCGAGATCGTCACGGGAGCAGGGCGCCTCTCGTTCGAGACGAGGAGCGTGACCTTGCTCCCGAGCTTCCCGCGGAGCTTGCCCTGCGCTTCCTCCGCGGTCTGGACGCTGTAAGTCTTCCCGTCGATCTCGAGGATCCGGTCGTCCGGGAGGATCCCGGCCTCCCAGGCCGGCGTCCCCTCGAAGGGACACGTCACGACGACCTGTCCCTTGTCGATCGATATCCAGATCCCGAGCCCGCCGAACTCGCCGTTGATGTCCTCCTCGTAGCGCTGCTTCTTCTCGGGCGGGATGAAGTCCGAGTAAGGATCGAGCTGGGAGGCCATGCCCTCGACGGCGCCGTAGCGCAGGCGCTCGCGCCGGACCTCGGGGTCCTCGACCCAGTTCTTGACGATCAGGTCGTGCACGTGAGCCACGGTCGCGAGCCCGTCGTCTCCCGACTCCGGGACCCGGAGGAGCGTCCCCTGGTGCGCGAACGCGAGGGCCGCTCCCAGGATCGCCGCGAGCGGCCAGCCCGAGGTCAGGAAGCGCGATGTGAGGAACGACCGGAGGACGCGCACGGGAGCTCCAGGCGCGCTTATCTTGGCACGCTCTCGCCCGGAGCGCCGGGGAATTCACTGCGCCTGGCGGCGGAAAATGGAACCACCGAACGCACCGAGAGCACCGAAGAGACGACTGGTGCTCGTCCGTGCGCTCGGTGGCCCAATGAAGTTCTTCACCCCCATTTGCCTTCGGCAAGTGCTGCGTCAACGCGCGGCGACCTCCTGGGCGGCTCAGTGTCTCATCGTCTCCGTGGTGCCGATCCGACCGGTCGGCGGTCCGAGGCCGGAGACGCGCGCCGCCCGAGAACGACGGTTCGCGTCCGCGCGAGGCTACTCGCCGAGGAGGCGCCAGAGGATCGCGCGCTCGTGATCGGCGAGGTCGATCGCCGCCGCGAGCGAAGCCGGATCGACGTGGCGCCACGCGACCGCGACGTCGAGCGCGGCTCCGACCTCCGCCGCGCTCCCGAGAGCGATGCGGTAGAGGTGGCGCCCGTCGCGCCCGACCCTGCGCCCGCCCTCGGCGGCGTTGAGGACGACGCTCGTCGCCGCCCGCTGGAGCTGGTCGGCCAGGCTCCGGTCCTTCGTCCGGATCGCCGCGACCGGTTCCCTGAGCGCCGCCACGAGCTCGAGGGCGACTTCGTAAGCGATGAACTTGGACATGTTCGCTCCTTCACGAGAGACCGCACTCGCGGCCCTCGCTTCAGAGGGCCGCGAGTGCGGTCTTGACGGGGAGCCGATGTCATTTCGCTCCCGGAAGCCCGCGGCAACGGTAATACCCGCCCGAGCACACCGCGTGACGGCGCCGCAGGCGCCGGCGCGCGGCGTGCGGCGTTGCTTGAGCGCGCTTTCCGCTAGAGCCCCGTTCCCAATCCGGAGACCGGAGACCGAAGACCGGGACCGGAGACCGGAGACCGGAGACCGGAGACCGGAGACCGGAGACCGGAGACCGGAGACCGGAGACCGGAGACCGGAGACCGGAGAC